>DATHJZ010000216.1:0-26952 GCA_035286365.1 Steroidobacteraceae bacterium
GGCAGCGTGCGGATGCCGGCGGCACCGCCCAGCATGATCAGGATGGAGATGACCCATGCCAGCACGGGCCGTTCGATAAAAACCCGCGACAGCATTCAGTCGGCGGCGAACGGGGCGGATCCGCCGGCGCCGCCGGCCTTCACAAGGTTCACGGCCACCGGCTTGACACTCTGGCCCGGCTTGATGCGGCTCAGGCCTTCGACGATGAGCTTGTCGCCAGGCGCAAGGCCCGAAGTCACCAGCCATTTGTCGCCGACGGTGCGGTCCGCGACCAGGGTGCGCATCTCGGCCTTGGAATCCCCATTCACGACCAGCGCGGTCGCATTGCCTTTCACGTCGCGCGAAATCGCCTGCTGTGGCGCGAGGATCGCGTCCTTCGCTTCGACCGGAGAGAACAACGCGCGCACGTACATCCCCGGCAGCAGCAGTGCTTCGGGGTTTGGAAAGCGCGCGCGGATCGTCACGGTGCCCGTGCTTGCATCCACCATGGATTCGGCGAACTGCAGCACGCCATCGTGCCGGTAGCGGCTGCCGTCTTCGAGAATCAGGCTCACCGACGTGGACGCTTGCGTGACCCCGCCGTCGGCCAGCTGACGGCGCAGGCCTAACAACACGCCGCTCGATTGCTGGATGTCGACGAAAATCGGATCGAGGCGCTGAATGGTCGTGAGGGGTTCAGCCTGAGCCGCCGATACCAGCGCGCCGGTGGTCACCACCGAACGCCCGATGCGGCCGGAAATAGGTGCGCTGACCTCCGTGAACTGGCGATTGATGTCGGCCGTCTCGAGCGCCGCGCGTGCGCGTTCGGCGCTGGCGCTGGCGGCATCCGCCGTGGCCTGTGCATCGAGCAGATCCTGGCGGCTGACGACCTGTGCTTTGGCGAGCTCCGCGAACCGGTCGGCGCGCGCGCGTGCGGCGTCGCGGGTTGCGATGGCGCTGGCAAGGTCGGCGCGCGCCTGCCCGGCAGCGGACTCGTAGATGCGCGGGTCGATGCGATAAAGCACGTCCCCGGCGCGAACAGTTGCCCCTTCGGTGAACATGCGCGCCTGGATGATTCCTGACACCTGCGGCCGAACCTCGGAGGTCTCGAACGCGGCGGTGCGCCCGGGCAGCTCGACCCGCAATGGCACGGATTCGCGCTCGAGCACGACATAACCCACTTCCGGCGTCTTTTCGGTTTTGTCTCGGCCGTTGTCTTTTGCGCAAGCAGTGAGCAGCAGAGCCAGCGAAAGAGCGGTCGACAGAACTATTGTTGTACGCAAGAAGCCGCCACGGATGGGATATTGCTTTGAGCCTAACAAGCCACATCGGTTCCCAACGCTTTTGTAGGACCCGTCCGACGTGGCTGCTGGCGAGTTACTTGTCGCGACGCAGAAACCCGATCGAGTATCCACCTGCTCGGCGAACTCGCCCGGTACGGGCAGCCAACCTCGCGGCGGATGATCTTATGCTCTGGCCATGCGATCTGCGAAAACCGCGTTGTGCCTGGTCGTCGTGCCAATGCTTTTCGCCGGCGCGCCGTCCGCATTTGCCGCCGATACTTCCGCAGATGGATGGATCGGACATCCGGCTGCTGCGACCACACCGGTCGTACTGCATTTTCGCCGCGAGCTCGCGCTCGATCGGGTACCACGCACGCTGTCGGCATCCGTCACGGCGGACAATCGTTTCATTCTCTTCGTGAACGGCAGGCGCGTCGCCAGCGGTCCTTCCACCGGTACGATCAAGAGCTGGCGCTATAGCACCATCGATCTCGCGCCGCTGCTGCGTCCCGGTCACAACGTCATCGCCGCGGCGGTGTGGAATTTCGGCGCGGCGGCACCGCTCGCGCAACAGAGGGTGGCGACCGGCTTTCGCCTGAGCGGCGACGACATTTCCACGGGCGACGGTGGATGGCGCGTGAAAGTCGACGCCGGGCACTCGGCGGTCACCACAAACCAGCTGGCGCCGCAGTACTACGTGGCGGGTACGCCGGAAATCATCGACGCAAACAAGGCCGACTGGACCTGGATGGGCGCAAAGGAATCCGGCGGCGACTGGCGCGACGCCGTTCCGGTGCCGGCGGCTGCCGCGCGCACCCTCATCGCGGATCCGCTGCCGGCGCAGACCTACATGCCCGCCGCGCCGGGCAGCACCGTGCGCTCGACGCTGCCCGACGCCAGGGCATTCCCGGCGCGGCCGGTCACTATTCCGGCGCATTCGGTGGCCAAACTACTGCTGCGCCGCGACGCGATGATCTCGGCTTATTCCGAGCTGGACGTTGCTGGCGGCAAGGATGCGCAGATCAGGCTGACCTACACCGAGGCGCTCTATGACGCGCAGGGGGAGCGTGGACAACGCGATCTCGTCGAGGGACGCCGCGTCGTCGGCATCTTCGACACGTTCATCGCCGACGGCGCGACGCGGACCTTTGCCCCGCTGTGGTGGCGCACCTGGCGGTTCGTGGAGCTCGACATCACCACGCGGGACGAACCGCTCACCTTGCGCGCGTTCCGCCTCAACGAGACCGGTTATCCGTACCGCCAAGTGGCGCGCTTCGAGAGCAGCGATGCCGGGCTCAATGAAATCTGGGACATCGGCTGGCGAACATTGCGCATCGATGCGCACGAAACCTTCATGGACAGTTCGTACTGGGAGCAGCTCCAGTACGGCGGCGACACACGGCTGGAAATGCTGATCTCCTACGCGGTGTCGGGCGACCCGCGGCTGGCATCGCAGGCGATCGACGCGTTCGCCGAGTCGAACGCGGACGGCGGGCTCATCCAGGGCGCCTACCCGAGCCGCGGCGACAATGTCATCGCCACGTTTTCGCTGGCGTGGATCGGCATGCTGGCGGACTGGTCGAAGGAACAGCCCGATCCAGCGCCGCTCCTGCGGCACCTGCCGCGCGTGCGGATCATCCTCGACTGGTTCGGCAAACTGCAGAACCCGCGCGGGTTGTTAGGACCGAATCCGCACTGGAACTTCATCGACTGGTCCGGCCAGCGCTGGGACGATCGGACGGTATTTCCGTCGTATGGAAAAACCGGCGGCAGCTGCCTGATGACGGTCATGTGGCTGGGCGCGCTCGAACAGGCGGCCGCGCTCGAATCGGCCTACGGCGACAAGTCCTTCGCCGCCAAGGATGCGGAACGGGCCACGCGCGCACGCGCCGCGATCCGCGAAAATTGCTGGGACGCGCAGCGCGGACTGTTCGCCGACAACCCGGATCGCGACGTGTTCAGCCAGCACATGAACACGCTCGCGGTGCTGTACGACGCAGCCACTCGCGACGAGGCGCCGGGAATCCTCGAGCGGATCACGCTGCCGGGTAAGGGCATCGACGCGCCGGAGGGGATGTTTGCGTCGACTTACTACTTCGCCTGGTACCTCGTGCGCGCCTTCGAGCATGCCGGGCTGTCGGATCGATATGTGCAGCTGCTGTCGAGCTGGCGCGATTTGCTCGCACTCAAGTTCACCACCTGGCCGGAATCGCTGACGCATCCGCGTTCGGATACCCACGCCTGGAGTGCGCATCCGACCGCCGATCTGCTGTCGATCGTCGCGGGGATCAGGTCCGCCGGGCGGGGTTATTCACGCGTGCGCATCGCGCCCACGCTCGGCAGCCTCACTTCGCTCGAGGCGACGGCTGCTACTCCGCAAGGACCGGTGTCGGTTCGTTACCGGATCGAAAATGACCAGCTTCGGGCGGAGATCGAACGTCCGGAATCGCTCCCGGGTGAGTTCATCTGGCACGGCCACAGCTACCCGCTGCGCGAGAGGCGCACGCGCCTCACGCTTCCGCGGCCACAGCCTCACTAACTAGTCTGCGTACAGCCGGTGTTGCCGAGCTGGATGAGCTGCGGGCCGTCAGGTCTTGCGGCCGTCGGCGACGGCGGCGCTTTGCGCGGCCTTGGCGCGCCGCAGGCTGCGCACCTGCTCCAGGCGCTGATTGTGCGCAGGTCCAGTCGATTGCCTGAATGTGACCGACGATTCGATGACGTGCGCGGTGTGATCTTCCGATTCGCCGCGCAGCTCGCGCAGCAGCAGGTCCGCGGCTTTGGCCGACATCGCGCTGATGGGCTGGCGGATTGTAGTCAGGGCAGGCCATACCTGGCTCGCGAGCGGCATGTCGTCGAAGCCGGCGATCGAGAGGTCGTCGGGCACTCCCAGGCCGAAACTGTGCGCGACCGCGAGCGCGCCGGCGGCCATTTCGTCGTTGCTCGCGAAAATTGCCGAGGGACGCTGATCCTCTGACACCTGTAGCAGCTTGCGCGCCGCCTGCATGCCGGACTGATGGGAGTTGTAGCCCTGCACCACCAGCGATTTATCGAGCGTGAGGCCGCAGTTCTTGAGGCCGTCGAGGTAGCCGCGATAACGGTCGCCGACCGCCGCGTGATCCGGATTGCCGACGATGAAGCCGATGCGCGTATGGCCGAGCGCCGCGAGGTGCTCGGTCATGCGCGCGCTGCTCTCGCGATCGTTGGTGTACACGCTGCGATGAACGTCGGGGTGTTCGGCCGGCGCGATGCGCACGAACGGAATGTTCTTCTCTTTGAGAATGCCGACCAACGCGACCATGTCGGACAGCGGCGGCGTGAGGATGACGCCGTCGGCGCGCGAATGTTTGACGTTGCGCGCAACTTCTTCGGCGAGCGTGGGCGCGCGGTAATCGCACGGCTGCATCACGACCTGGTAGTGCGCGGCGCGGCAGGTGTCGAGAACACCCGCGAGCACGCTGGTCGCGTAGTACTCGCACGAACGGTCGTAGAGCAGGCCTATTAGATAGGAGCGGCTGCCGCTTAGGCCCCGCGCCGAGGCGTTCGGGTGATAGTCGAGTTTGCGGATGACGCGCAGCACCTTTTCACGCGTGTGCGGCTTGACGGTCGACACGTTGTTGATCACGCGAGAGACGGTCTTGATGGAGACTCGCGCCTGCGCTGCGACGTCGCGAATGGTAGCGATGCTCATTCGGGCCTAAGAGTAATCGTTCAGCGGGAACCGCGCTCGGCGTAGGCGAGCCCGAACCCAAACGGAAAGAGCGGGTCGTAGCCGTCGTCATGGACGTTGAGCGGTGCCTGGCTGCCATCTTTCGGCCAGGAGAACGACAACTTTCCCCGGAAATCGAAGCGCACCGCGCCCGCGGGGTTCCGGAACAGCACGTCCGCAATACCCGCTCCTTCGGTGCCGGGCAGCCACGCGACGACGAAGGCATCGGCCGCGTCGATATGTTCCTTGACCCACATTGGCCGGCCGTTGATCAGCACTGCGACCACGGGAATACCCGCTTTCTTGAGTTTCCGCAGCAATGCGAGATCGGCGCTGCCATTCGGAAGACTGAGCGCCTTCACGTTGCCTTCGTACTCGGCATAGGGATTCTCGCCGAACACGACGATGGCAACGTCGGGACGCCTGGTGTGCGAACCATCGGGCGCAAGTTCTGCCGTGCCGCCCGCCGCCGTTACCGCGGCGCGGATGCCCGCGTAGATTGATGTCGCGCCCGGGAAGTCCGCGTTGGCATTTCCGGTTCCTTGCCAGCTGATCGTCCAGCCGCCGGCCTGTTTGCCGATGTTGTCGGCGCCGTCGCCGGCGACCAATACGCGAGCCCGCGGCTTGAGCGGCAGCACCCCGCCGTTCTTGAGCAGCACCAGCGATTCGCGCACCGCCTGGCGTGCGAGCTCGCGATGATCCGCGGCGCCAACGATGCCGTTCTTGTTAGCCAGCGGCCGGGTCGAGGGCCTGCCCTTGTCGAACAGGCCGGCGCGAATCTTCACGCGCAGAATCCGCGCGACCGCATCGTCGATGCGTTCCTGCGGAATGTCGCCGGACTTCACCTGCCCAATCGTGTTGGCGAGAAATCGTTGCCAGTCCTCGGGCACCATGAAAAGGTCGATGCCCGCCTTCACCGCCGCGGCGCAACTGTCCTTCGAACATCCCTGGACCTCGTCAATGCCGTTCCAGTCGCTGACTACGAGGCCGTCGAAGCCCATGCGCTTTTTGAGGACCTCGGTGATCAGGTATTGGTGGCCATGCATCTTCCAGCCCTGCCAGCTGTTGTACGAGACCATCACGGTCTGGACGCCGGCGTTCAGTGCAGAGACATAACCTTGTCCGTGAATGTCCAGCAGGAGCTGTTCATCGGCAACGTTGTCGCCGCGATCGACGCCCGCCTTGGTGCCGCCGTCGCCGATGTAGTGCTTGGCGGTCGCGAGCACATGTGTGCCGTCGAGAAATGCGGGCGTGCCGGCCGCGCCTTGCAATCCGCGCACCATGCGCCCGGCGTAGGCCGACACGAGTTCCGGGTCTTCGGAATACCCCTCATAGGTGCGGCCCCAATGATCGTCGCGCACAACGGCGACGGTCGGCGCGAACGCCCAGTCGATACCGGTGGCGGCGACTTCCTGCGCCGTCGCTGCGCCTATCTTCTCCATGAGATCCGGATCGCGCGCCGCGCCCAGGCCGATGTTGTGCGGAAACAGAGTGGCGCCGATCACGTTGTTGTGGCCATGAACCGCGTCGGTACCCCAGAAAATCGGAATCGCGACTGCGCCTTCGCCCGGCGCCATCGACGCGTCGTAGAACTCGTCCGCGAGCTTCACCCAATCGGCGATGGTCGCGTGTTTTTCATTGGCGGGAAATGCACCACCGCCGTTCAGGATCGAGCCGAGGTGATAGCGCCGCACGTCGGCCGGCGTCACCGAACGAATGTCCGGCTGCACCATCTGTGCGACCTTCTGCTCGAGCGTCATGCGGGCTAACAATTGGCGAATGCGCTCCTCGAGCGCCGGGTCGGCGGGGATTGCTACGGTCTTTGGCCAGGCTGCCGCCGGCGTTGCCGGCACCGTCTGTGCCACGGCCAGTGGGGCGGCGAGTGCGACCAGCAGGGCCGACACCGCGAGAAACGGCTTGAGACGACGCGAAGTTCTGCGCATGGCGGCACCGTGGAGAAGTTGGGCGGCGGCACTCTTACAGAGCGCGGACAACGGTGTCAATTACAGGTGCAAACTGCCTTCGCGATGCGGATTGGAACCGCAGGACACCGCTGGCACTTCTGTCCGGCTCACCGGACCGATTTGAGTGGCAGCAAGGCGAGCGCGCTGACCAGCGCCCAGCCGGCCGCAACGAAATACAGCCAGCCAAAATCGCCGCCGGCGAGCGACAGCGAGAGGGTCCCGAGCGGCGGTACGATCACCTGCGGAAGCGCGTTGGTGATGTTGAGCACGCCCAGGTCGCTGCCGGAATGACGACGGCGATCGCGCAGGATTTCGGTCACGAGCGCAAGGTCGGTGCCGAAATACGCGCCGTGCGCGGCGCCGATTATCACCACGCCGATCAGGAACGCGCCGTGCGAATCGGCGGTGGCAATCACCCAAAAGCCCAGGGCATAACAAACGCTGCCGCCCAGGACGAAGAACTTCCGCCGGCCGAATGCATCGGACAATCTGCCACACAGCAGGCTGAACGCGACGGTCATCACTGCCTGGATGACCACCGCCTGCGAGACCAGCGCCGGAACGTCCGCCGCGGCGAAGCCGAGTTTGTCGCTCAGGTAGAACGGCAGGTAAGTAGTTAGCAATGCGCTGCCCATGACCAGCGCGAGACGGCTCGACCAGGCCCAGGCGAAATCCGGATGGGTTCGCGGGCTGACCCAGAAAGCGCGCAACAGACCCGGTAGCGATGCCGGCCGGACGTCGTCGGCCAGTTGACGGCGATCCGGCAGGATGTACGCAAAGACCAGCACGGCGGCCGTTCCGAGGCAGGCGGGCAGCATGTACGCGGCCCAGGTCGACGTCGACACGTAGTGGACGAGCACGGCTCCCAGCGCCTGGCCAATCGGCATGCAGACGGCGAGCACGCCGGACACGAGCCCGCGCTGATCTGAAGGAACCTGGTCGGGCAGCACGGCGACCAATGCCGCCAGCACCGCATTGAAGGCGAGTTGTGCGAGGCACCAGCCCACCATGACGACCCAGACTTGGTTTGCGGACGCGACGATAGCGAGTCCGGCGGAGCCGCAAATCATGCCACCCACCATCCACGGCCGACGCATGCCCCAGCGCGAACGCGTGCGATCGCTCAGGTGACCGAACAGCGGATTGCCGATGAACGCGACTGCGGCGCCGATGGCCAGCACTTGCGCCAGCGATTGAGCGGCGTGCTGCGGTGCGAGCTCTCGCATCCGCATCGCGATCGTGATCAGCACCGGCGTGAGCAGCGCGAGCCACATGCCCGTGAAGCCGAGCGCGTACGCAATGATGAAGGTCGCGGTGACGCGCCGCACTGGCGCCGTCAACACCGGATTGTTTGCGCGCAATCGCCGCCCCCTATCTTGTTCCGCCGCGGTGCGAGCATCGCACGGAGTGACCCTTTGCGGGATGTGCCGTTGCCTTGTTTGCCGACATGAGCTGCGTTTGGGCTCACGGTACTCGCAAAAAGACCAACGTTGTCTTTGCTTGAAAACAGGCAAAATAACGTTGATAACGCTAACAGCAGTTATGGCGTGTTGGTGATTCTTGACAGCGTTGTCTTTTCGCACGAGTCTACCGACCGAGGCGCCACGCCGGTCCATTCCAGATCGAACACCGGGTGTCGCGCTTGATTCGTGTTGAGGGGCACGCCATGCATTTAAGTAAGAACATGCGTCTTTGCAGTGCCGCGCGGGCGTCCCGCTGCGACGCGTCCTGGTCATCCAAGACTAACTACCTCAACCTGGGTCCTCGTTACACGCTGGGAGCACGTTACGAGTTCTGATAATCGGCAATGAGGGGCCGCTCGAACGGCCCCCATGTGCATCTCGTCTATGCAGCGCGTCGTTCCGCGAGTGCCCGGCTCCGCACTGATCCCGGGTAGTCGAGGCGCCGCGCTGGCTTAGAAGGCCGCTGGTCCCCCCGGCGGCCTTATTTTTTTGCGCGTTGATGATATTTTGCACACCGCGCAGAAGAACAACGGGGGACCATCATGAGAACGGGAATTGCGCTGGCGACGTTGCTGGCGTTCGGCGTGTGCGCCTCGATCAGGGCACAAGAGGCGCCCGCGAAGGACGGCGAATGGCACTCGCTGTTCAATGGCAAGGACTTGTCCGGCTGGACGATCAAGATCGCCAAGCACGCGCTCAACGAAAACTATGCCGATACGTTTCGCGTCGAGGACGGCATCATCAAGGTGGCGTACGACAAGTACGGCAAATTCGACGAGCAGTTCGGACACCTTTATTCCAACCAGGCGTACTCGCAATACATCCTGCGGCTGGAATACAAGATCACGGGAAAAGCCGTCGCGGATTCACCGCCCTGGGCCAAGCTCAACAGCGGCGTGATGATCCATTCACAGTCCCCGCTGACGCTCGAACTCAATCAGCTCTGGCCTGCCAGCATGGAGTTCCAGTTTCTCGCCGGTGGCGCCACCGCGGGCAAACAGACCGGCAATGTGTGCACGCCCGGCACCAATCTCGAGATGAAGGGCAAGCTCGTGACCGACCACATCATCGACTCCACCGCGAAGATGCCGGCGGTCGATGAATGGGTGAACGTCGAGGTCGAAGTGCGCGGCAATGACGAGGTGATCCATCGCGTCAATGGCGTCGACGTGCTGCGCTATCAGCACCCGCAGCTCGACCCGCGAGAAGTCAGCGCGCAGAAACTGATGGCGGCCGGTGCGCCGTTGCAGCTGTCTTTCGGGCACATTGCGCTGCAGGCGGAGAGCCAGGAAGTCTGGTTCCGCAACATTCGAATCAAGCAGCTGGATAAGTAGGCACCCCAATCTGGTGCCGCGCCTGGTGCGGGTGATCCTGGGTGCACTGCCCAAGACGTCGAGCATTCGCACGGGCGCTGCGCTGCCGACATAATCTGCGGGTTTTCATGGACTTGGCACGCAAGCTCCAAGGAACGGGCGGCGGCTGCCGTCTAATGGGTGACTTCCAGAAAAATGACACCGGATGGATGACCAGGCGCTAATCCGAAAGGCTCAGGGCGGGGATGCGAATTCCTTCGCGGAGCTTTTGGATTTGCACTACGACACGATCTACCGGTTCGCCTGGAAGTGGTGCGGCCACAAGGCGAACGCCGAGGACATCGCGCAGCTGGCCTGCATCAAGCTGGCGTCAAGTCTCAAGCAGTTCCGTTTCCAGTCGGCTTTCACGAGCTGGCTGTATCGCCTCGTGATCAGCTGCGCGCAGGACTGGCAACGCAGCCAGGCGCGCCACGATCACGACGAGATGCCCGAAACGGAAACCGTGGGCGAATCGTCGCCGGCCGAGGACCGCATCTACCTCACGCAGCTGCTCGAACAGCTTGGTGAGCTCGGCGAAGGCATGAAGGAGACCGCGCTGCTGGTGCACGCGGAGGGCATGAGCCACGCCGAGGCGGGCGTCGTGCTCGGAGTTTCGGAATCCACGATTTCCTGGCGGCTTCACACGATTCGCAAGCACATGAGCAAGAGTGAAGCGCGCCAGAGCAGCAATGGATAGCGGCAGCCAATGAAACCCAAATCCTACGAAAAGTTGCTCGAGGAAACGGCCGCACCGCCGCCGGATCCCCAGGCGCGTGTGCTCGCCAAGCGCGCAGCGCTGGCGGAGTTCAATCGTGTTCATGCGGCTGCCGCCGCGCAGCAGCCCAAACTCGGCTTCTTCCAAGGTTTGTCAGGAGCGTTCCGTCATTCCCGTGAGAGTCAATCACACGGGAGCGATGTCATGGGCTGGAACTCGAAGTCGAGAATGTTGGCGGGCGCGGCGAGCATCTGCGTCGCGGTGCTCGGGTTCGCGGTGATCTGGCCGATGATGAAGAACGGCGATGCCGCGCGCCTGCTCGAAAAAACACCCGCGGAATCTGTGGCGGTCGAGCCCGTGCGCTCCGATGTCCCCGCTGCCGGGCCCGCGGCATCCGCTTCCACGATGAGCGAAACGCCGGCAATCGCCGCGACGGCGCCCGCGCAAACACCGGGCACCGCGGAAGCGGCGTCACGTAGATCGGCGGATGTGCAGCGCCCGCCGGTGCGCGTCGAGGCCGAAAACAAGGTCGCCCAGTCAGGCGAGGAAACATTTGCCTTTGCACCGCCGACAGAAGCGCCACTCGCCGCGACCGGAGCGGTCAAGGACGAGCGCGCGCAGCAGGACGCCCCGGTGGCAGTCGATGCGATCACGGTGGAGGATATTGGCAAGCTTCCTGATACCTCCGCGAATGAGGCGCTGCAGCGTGTGCCGAATGTGCGCGTGGATCGCCAGCCGCCGGCCGACCCGGCCTCGGCGGCACCGCCGAAATCCAGAGAGGCCGACAGCCTCAATGAAGTCATCGTCACCGGCGCGCGTGGGCGGTCGAAAGCGGCTCCGCACAAGGGTGTTGCCCCGCCGGCGGGCGGTGGTGCGAATCCATTCGAAGGAATGCTCGCCAGGCGCGCCAATATCGCCATCGAGCCCAAGGCTGCCGAGCCGCCCGAGGGCCGCGACAAGTTCGAGCACTTCGATCTCAATACCGTCAAGCAAGTGGCCGAAGGAGAAAATCGGTTCTCCACGTTCTCTGCCGACGTCGATACATCTTCTTACAGCTTCGTGCGCCGGCAGCTGAACGCGGGAATCCTGCCGCAAAAAGACGCGGTGCGCTCCGAGGAGATGATCAACTACTTCGACTATTCCTGGCCGGTGGCGGAGTCGCGCGAGCGGCCGTTCCGCCCGACCGTGGTAGTTAGCGACTCGCCCTGGGGCAAGGGCCGCAAGCTGGTCCACATCGGCATCAAGGGATACGAGCTCGATGCGCGCCAGCGTCCGGACGCGAACCTCGTGCTGCTGCTCGACGTGAGCGGCTCCATGTCTTCGCCCGACAAGCTGCCGCTGGTGAAGGAATCCATGCGGATGATGGTGAACGGGCTCAAGGCCACGGATTCAGTCGCGATTGTCGTCTACGCGGGTGCGGCCGGGATGGTCCTGCCGCCAACGCCGGTCGGCGAGAAGGAGAAGATTCTCGCGGCGCTCGAAAGTCTCACGCCCGGAGGCTCGACCGCGGGCGCCGAAGGCATCGAACTCGCCTATCAACTCGCGGAGCGGTCCTTTCGCAAGGAAGGCGTCAATCGCATCCTGCTGTGCACCGACGGCGACTTCAATGTCGGCATCGACAACACGAACGAGCTCAAGGGCTTCGTCGAGCGCAGGCGCGAGAAGGGCATCTTCCTGTCTGTGCTCGGCTTCGGCCAGGGCAACTATCGCGATGAGCTTGCGCAGGCGCTGGCGCAGAACGGCAACGGCGTCGCCGCGTACATCGACACGCTGAGCGAGGCGCAGAAGGTGCTGGTGAAGGAGGCGGGTGCGTCGCTGTTCACGATCGCGAAGGACGTGAAGCTGCAGGTGGAATTCAATCCCGCCACGGTCGCGGAATATCGTTTGGTGGGCTACGAAACCCGTGCATTGAAACGCGAAGACTTCAACAACGACGCCGTGGATGCCGGGGATGTGGGTTCGGGCCACAGCGTCACGGCTATCTACGAGATCACGCCGGTCGGTGTCGACGCGCGCATGATCGAGCCGAGCCGTTATGCGAAGGAGAAGGCGCCCGCCGCCGTGAGCGGTACGGGCGGCGAATACGGCTTCCTCAGGATTCGCTACAAACTACCCGAGAGCAGGCAGTCGCAGCTGATCGAAGAACCGATCGGGATGGAACGCAAGCAGGTTCCGGAGACCATCTCGCGCGACGTGCAGTTCTCCACGGCCGTGGCGGGCTTCGCGCAACTGCTGCGCGGCGGCCAGTACACCGGTGCGCTGAGTTACGACGACGTGATCAAGCAGGCGCTCGCGGCGCGCGGCGACGACCCGTTCGGCTATCGCAACGAGTTCGTGCAACTGGTGCGTCGCGCTCAGGGCGCGCGTGGGATGTAGCCCAGAGCGCGCGTGCCAGGTAGCGCGAGCCAGCCATCGGCTCGCCGCTGGCCGTCGTAACCCCCTGAGATGACTGGATTTCGATGGAGCTTCTGCCCGTCCCGCCGCGCATATAGAAGAATAACCTTGCAAATGAGAATTCTTCTCATGTAGCGTTCGCGCTGGTTCAGCCAAGGGCCCCGTCATGTTCAGCAGAAAAGCGCTCCTCTCAGCTGCCGGAGCGCTGGTGTTCGCGTCCCGCGTCTTTGCACATTCTCCCTACCTGCTTGCGAACGAGTTCGACGTGGCGCTCGGCGTCGGCGAGTAGTCAGACTTCGCATGGAACCGCGTCGCCGGATGATGTTGTATCGGACGATGCACCAGTGGCACTGGATCAGTGCCGCGGTCTGCCTGGCTGCGCTGCTGTTGTTCAGCATCACCGGCGTGACCCTCAACCACGCCCAGGCGATCAGCGCGCAGCCGCGCGTGATCAAACACGCAGTGCAGTTGCCACCGGGCCTGCGCGCACAGATTGCAGGCGTGCGTGGCGCCGCGGATCCGGTCCCGGCTGAGCTCGCGGAGTGGATCGCGGGCGAGTTCGACGTTGCGGTGCGCGGCGCCACGCCCGAGTGGTCGGACGAGGAGCTCTATCTGTCGGCGCCGGGCCCGGGCCGAGACGCGTGGGTGTCCATCGATCGCGCCAGCGGCGCCGCAAGGTCGGAGTCCACGGACCGCGGCTGGGTCGCCTATTTCAACGACCTGCACAAGGGTCGCAATACCGGCGTCGTCTGGATGCTGTTCATCGATCTGGTCGCCGCCGCCTGCCTGTTCTTCTCGATCACCGGACTGGTGTTGCTCGTGATACAGGCAAAACAGCGCCAGGCGACCTGGCCGCTCGTCACGGGCGGCATCGGCATCGTCGTCGCATTGATGATCTTCTTCGCACATTGATTGGTTAGTCGGAGCAAACGAATGATCGGAAAAGTCAGAAGCGCCCTGGGTACTTGCGTGATGGCCGTGTCGCTCGCGCTGGGCGCAGCGCCCGTCTCCGCGGCGCAGCTCGAGCTGAACGTCGAGATTCCCACGCTGCCGGTGGCCGAATACCACCGTCCTTACGTCGCCATCTGGATCGAAGGAGCGGATCAGACCATCGCCGCCAATCTCGCCGTCTGGTACCAGACGCGCGGCGATCACACCAAGTGGCTGCCGGACCTGCGCCAGTGGTGGCGTCGCGGCGGGCGCGATCTGAAAGTGCCGGTGGACGGATTGACGGGCGCGACGCGCCCGGTGGGCCAGCACATTCTCAAATTCGACGCCAAGGCCGAGCCGCTGGCCAAGCTTGCGCCGGGCAAATACGAGCTCGTGGTCGAAGCGGTGCGCGAGGTCGGCGGGCGCGAAGCAGTGCGTATTCCCTTCGAATGGCCCATCAAGGCCACGCAACAGGGCGCCGCCCGCGGCACCAAGGAGCTCGGCGCCGTGGCGCTGAAGCTGAATCCGTGAACGTCGCAATAGTTAGCCGGGGTGCATTCATGAAAACGAAGCTCGCGGGAATGTCGCTGTTGTTGCTGGCGCTGGCTCCGGGTGTGAGCCTCGCCGCCCGGGCATGGCTGCTGCCGTCCCAGACGATGCTGGCGCGCTCGGGTGGCTGGGTCACGGTCGACGCCGCCATGGCGGACGACCTGTTCTCGTTCAACCAGGGCGCGATGCCGGTCGATGAACTGGTCGTGACCGGGCCGGATGGTCAGCCGGTCGCCGGGCAGAACATCGCCAAGGGCAAGACGCGCAGCAGCGTGGATTTCGAGCTGCGTCAGCCGGGCTCGTATCGCATCGCGGTCGCGGACGACATGGTGATGGCGCGCTGGGAAGAGGAGGGCAAGCCGAAGCGCTGGCGCGGCACGCCTGCAGAAATGGCGGCTGGCATTCCCGCCACTGCGGAAAAGCTCGACCTGCAGCAGATGCAGCGCCGCGTCGAAACTTTCGTCAGCGTCGGCGCGCCGACGGAACTGAAGGGCAGCGGCACGGGACTCGAACTCGTACCCACCACGCATCCCAACGATCTGTACGCCGGTGAGACGGCGAAGTTCCGCTTTCTGCTCGACGGCAAGCCGGCGCCGGATCTCGCGGTGGAGATCATCGCGGGCGGTACGCGCTATCGCGATGCGCCGAACGAAATGCGATTGAAGACGGACAAGGACGGCGCCGTCAGCGTGCAGTGGCCGGCGGCCGGCCTGTACTGGCTCGACGCGTCGGTGGAAGACGAGAACGCCGCGGTGCCGAAAGTGAAGAAGCGGCGCGCGTCGTACAACGCGACGTTCGAAGTGCTGACGCAGTAGTTTGTTGCGCTTCTTCCTGGCTGCGGCGAGCCTCGCGCTGGCCGGCTGCGCGACGCTTGCGCCGGCGCGCGAGACGCTGCTGCAGGGTGAGACCATGGGCAGCGCATGGACCGTGAAGGTCGTGGGCGCGCTGCCGAGGCCGGCGGCCGAGCTCCAGGCTGGCGCGCAGACGCGCTTCGAAGCGGTGAACATGGCGTTGAGTACGTATCGCGCGGACTCCGCGCTGAGCACGTTCAACGACGATGCATCGGGCGGCTGGGTGGACATTGATCCGGAACTCGCCGCGGTGATGGACTATGGCTTGAGTCTCGCGCAGCGCAGTGATGGCTTCTACGACATCACCGTCGGGCCGCTCGTGAACCTGTGGGGCTTTGGGCCCGTGGCAAGTCAACGCGTGCCGGACGCGGCCGCAATCGCCGCGGCGCGCGCGCGCGTGGGCTGGCAAAAAGTCGAGGTGGATACCGCCCGGCGCCGCGCGCGCAAGGCACCCGGGGTGCGCGTGGACCTGTCGTCGCTCGGCAAGGGCCGTGGCGTCGACCGCGTGGCCGAATACCTCGACTCAGTCGGAGTGACTAACTACCTCATCGACTTGTCGGGCAAGCTGCGCGCGCGCGGCCACAACGTGGCGGGCGCCGCCTGGCGCGTGGCGGTGGAACGTCCCGGCGCCGACAATGCCGCGGCCGCGGATTCCGCCGTGTCCGTCACGCTGCGCGACGCCAGCATCGCAACGGCGGGCGACTATCGCCGCTATTTCGAAGTGGACGGTCGGCATTACTCCCACATCATCGATCCCCATACGGGTTTTCCCGTGGATTCCGCCACGCTGTCAGCCACGGCAATGGGCGTCACCTGCATGGAAGCCGATGCGCTCGCAACCGTGCTCATGGTGATGCCGCCCGGGCCCGCCCTGCGGCTGGCAAATGAGGCAAATATTCCCGCGCTGCTGATCGGGCGCGGGAGCGCCAGCTTCCGGCTCACACCCAGCGCAACCTGGCGCGCCGAATAGCCGCTGTAGGCGCGCGCTGGCGCACGGCCGCGTAGCCGGCTGACAACCGCGGCGGATTGTTAGGCCACCGCTCGGTGCAGAATTACGGCTGTGAGCAAACCGCGCACTCTCTGGCAGATCCTCAAAGGCACGACCGACAACTGGCTCGAGGACCAGGCCTCGAGCATCAGCGCTGCGCTCGCGTTTTACTGCGCGTTTTCGCTGGCACCGCTGCTCATCATCATCGTGTCTATCGCCGGGTGGATAGTCGGCAGCGAGTTGGCCTATACGTACGTCGGCAATCAGTTGACGATGCTGTTCGGCAAGCCGAGCGCCGAACTCATTCTCGCGGCCATGCGCGGCGCGCAGAGTACCGACGGCGCCTGGGCCACTGCGGTGAGCGTGGTCATGTTGCTGGTCGGCGCGAGCACCGTGTTCGCCGCCCTCGAAAGTGCCCTGCAGCAGGTATGGGGTGGACGTGATGCCCTGCATCGCACCTGGCGCGCATCAGTGCGCGCGCGCCTCATCTCGTTCGGCTTCATTCTCGCGATCGGATTCCTGCTGCTGGTGTCGTTGACGCTGACGACGGCATTGGCTGCGTTGCGCGGCTACATTCTGCGCAACTTCGAAGGAATGGTCGGACTGCTTGCGTCGATGGACTTCCTGCTCTCCGTCGGGCTCGGAACCGGCTTGATTGCGCTCATGTACCGCTATCTACCGGCGAAGCGGCTGGCGTGGCGGCACGTGTTCACCGGCGCGCTGGTCACGGCGCTGCTGTTTCATCTCGGCCGCTGGGGCATCGGTCTGTACCTCGGGCGTGCGACGCAGCCGACGGCGTATGGCGCGGCGGCGTCGTTCGCCGCGTTGCTGCTGTGGTTGTATTACTCGGCGCAGATCTTCCTGTTCGGCGCGGAATTCACGGCCTGCCTCGGGCAGTCGCGCACGCCGCAGCCGCTGGCGCGTGCGCCTAACGCCGCGTGATCTGGAACTTGCCGAAGGCCACGCCGAGTTCCCAGCCTTCGCCCGTGCCGCTCAATGCGAGAGACACCTCGCCCTTGGTCACCACGTGGGCCTTGGCGGATTTCACCGCGCCTGCCTCCGCCTCGGCACTGACGTAACTGCCGAGCAGTTCGGTGATGTTGTCGACGCCGGAGAATTCACCGGTGCCATTCTTGATGGTCGACTTGCCGACGCTCGGACCACCGCCGCGCGCCCGCAGGTGCACACGCATGGATTGCCCGTTGGTGCAGGTGATCGTCCCGGTGCCGTCGGAGCGCTTGTAGAATGCCGACCAGCCGCTGATGGTGAATTTCAGCTTGCAGTCGACGGAGCCGGCATACGCGGGGCCGCCGAAGGTCGACGCGGCGATGAGAAAGACGGCAATTAATTTGTTCATGGGGCGCGAACCTACGCGCGCCACGGGGGGATGGCAAGATGAGGCAGGTTCCCATCAAGCGCGCCATCGAGCGCGTGCCCGGCGGCATGATGGTCGTGCCGCTGCTGTGCGGCGCGCTGTTCGCCACCTTCTTCGCCGGCACCGCGAAGTTCTTCGGCTCGTTCACCGGCGCGCTGTTCACGGGGGCGCTGCCCATCCTCGCGGTCTTCTTCGTGTGCACCGGAGCGAGCATCGACTTCAAGGCCACACCGTACATCCTCAAGAAGGGCGGCACGCTGTTCGCCGTCAAGGTGACCATCGGAATCTTGTTAGGCGTGTTGTTCGGCCAGCTGCTGGGTGAGGCGCCGGTCAGCGCGGGCGTGTTCGCGGGAATCTCCACACTCGCCATTGTTGCCGCGATGAACGACACCAACGGCGGTCTGTACATGGCGTTGATGGGTCAATACGGCCATCCGCGCGATGTGGGCGCGTACACCGTCATGTCGCTCGAGTCGGGGCCGTTCCTCACGATGGTGACGCTCGGTGTCGCGGGGCTGGCTGCGTTTCCGTGGCCGACGCTGGTCGGTGGCATCCTGCCGCTGCTGGCGGGAATGCTGATCGGAAATCTGGATCGCGAGATGCGCGAGTTCCTGAGCCGTGCGATCCCCGTGATGATTCCCTTCTTCGCCTTCGCACTCGGGGCGAATCTCGATCTGGCCAAGGTCTGGCAGGCGGGGTTGTTAGGCCTCGCGCTGGGGATAGCCGTCGTCGTGGTTACCGGCATTCCGCTGTTCTTCGCGGATCGATTCACCGGCGGCACCGGCGTCGCCGGCGTAGCCGCGGCATCGACTGCCGGCAATGCCGTCGCGGTGCCGGCCATCATCGCCAGCGCCAACCCTGCGTATGCGGACGCGGCGGCACAGGCCACGATTCTCGTGGCGGCATGCGTCGTCGTTACGGCCATCCTGGTGCCCCTCGTCACCGCCTTCACTGCGCGCCGCGTGGGGCTGCCGAAGTAGATGGGCGAGCGCTGGCTCATTCTCGCGGACGACCTGACCGGCGCGGCCGATGCGGCCATTGCGTTCGCGCGGCGCGGCGCGCGCACCGAGGTGACCTGGGGCGAGCGAATCGCGAGCGACTTCGCCGAAACGGCGATACTTGCCTACGATTGCGATAGCCGTCGATTGCGCGCGGCAGAGGCCGGCGCGAAGCACGCGGAGGCGGCGGCGCGTTTTCTGGGCGGCCCGCCCGCCGTGTTGTACAAGAAGATCGATTCGACGCTGCGCGGCCAACCGGCCGCCGAGATCGCCGCGTTGTGCAATGTTCTGCAGGTGTCCGGAGAACCCGCCTTCGGCATCTTCGCGCCGGCCAATCCCGCCCTGGGCCGCACCACGCGCGATGGCCGCGTGTTCGTGCATGGGGAGCCGCTGGAGAGCACCGAGACCTGGCATCGCGAGCACAGTTATCCCAGCGCGGATCTGGCCGGGATTCTCGCCACCGCGTCACTGCGCGCCATCAAACTACCGCTGGCCGAGGTGCGTGCCGGCGGCGCGGCGTTGCGCGGGTCCCTCGCGGCGGCGGCCGAATCGGCGTCCGCGCATCCCGCAGGCACGATCCTGGTATGCGATGCGGAAACTGCGGATGATCTCACGCGCATCGTCACGGCGGCGCGCGAGCAGGGCAAATCAAGGTTCTTCATCGGCACCGCGGGGCTCGCCAACGCGTTGGCGGAGAGCCTGCCACTCAACGTTCACCGGCACGCCGTTGCAACTTCCCGCCACGGCGCGCTGATCGTGGTCGGCTCCCTGGCGGGCAGCTCCCGTGCAGCCGCGCGCGCGCTTGCGGCGTCGTCCGGGGTGCGCCACGTGCAGTTCAGCGCGCCCATGTTGTTAGGCGGGGACGCCGGCGCGCGAACGAGCACGGGGCTCGACATCCGCGCCGCGCTCGAACGCGGCACGGACGTGCTCGTTGAAATGCCGCGCGACGAGGAACCCGATCTGTCGATTGGTCCCGCGCTGGTGCGCTCGCTCGCCACATCCTTGAGCCCGGCGTTGCCGCGCATGAGCGGCCTGATCGCAACGGGTGGCGAAACCGCGGCGGCGTTGCTGCGGCAGTGCTACGTTCGCCAGATCCGGCTGGTGGACGAAATCGAAGCGGGCACGTCGCTGGGCCTGATGGTCGGCGAGACTGCGAGGCCGCTGATCACCAAGCCGGGCGCCTTCGGTGATGCGAACAGCCTGGGCCGCAGCCTCGAGAGACTTCGCCTGATTCGACAGACGGGAACCGTGACATGAGCCTTCCGACGATCGCGATCACGATGGGCGATGCCGCCGGCATCGGTCCCGAGATCATCATGAAGGCGCTGGCGTCACCTGAAGTACACGCTCTGTGCAATCCGCTGGTCATCGGCGACGCCGAACGTCTGCGCGTGGCGGGTGAACTCGTCGGCAGCCGCCTCAAGATCGAAACGCTCGACGATCCTGCCGAAGCGGCCTACCGTCACGGCAACGTCGAATGCATCGACCTCAATCTGATCCCCGCAGATCTGCCCTTCGGCAGGACTTCCGCGATCGCGGGTGAGGCCGCGTACCGCTACATCGAGCGTGCGGTCCGCATCGTCGAGGCGGGACAGGCGCAGGCCATTTGCACTGCGCCCCTCAGCAAGGAAGCGCTGCACTCGGCCGGGTATAAATATCCGGGACACACCGAGTTGCTGGCCGCGCTGACGCACACGCCCGAAGTGTCGATGATGCTGGTCGCGCCACGCTTGCGTGTGATTCACGTGACCACGCACATGGGGTTGTTGGATGCCATTGCGCGCATCGACGCGCCGCTGGTGGAGCGCGTGATCGGACGCGCGCACGACACGCTGGTGCGCGCCGGAATCAAGGAACCGCGCATTGGCGTGTGCGGCATCAATCCGCATGCCGGCGAAAATGGTCTGTTCGGTCGCGGTGAAGAGGCCAGCAAGATCGATCCGGCCGTGAAAAACTGCCGCGCGCGCGGCTGGGACGTGCGTGGGCCGCTGCCCGCGGACACCTTGTTCTTCCTCGCAGCGCGCGGCGATTACGACATCGTCGTCGCGATGTATCACGACCAGGGGCACGGCCCGATCAAGGTCATGGGCCTCGAAGCCGGCGTGAACATCACCGTGGGTTTGCCGGTGGTGCGTACCTCGGTGGATCACGGTACGGCGTTTGACATCGCGGGCAAGGGTACCGCCGACGAACGCAGCCTCATCGAAGCGCTGCGCCAGGCAGCCGCGCTCGCGCGGATGTAGCGCGCCCAAACAAGGTGCGCGGGCCGGGCCAGCCCGCCTTGCGTGTCCAGTCCGCCGCGCCGATCGCCTCGTTGTCGGACGAAGCCTGCGGAGGTAGTTAGAGAAGGGGCCGCGGGCAGGCACGACACTGGTACCGTTAACATGGAATTTTCGAAGTCGGCGGCGTGAATCACCAATGACACCGTTTTCCTTCGTGGGATTCCTGGAAATGTGCTAAAAATCGCAACCCTGATCGATCACGAACACTTGATTGATTGTGACCGCTACCAATTGTTGCGGTCCGACCAGTTTCAGAAGTCCCCAAAGGCTTCGACGAGTCCGAGAAGTGCACCTTGTCCGCGCTCTGTGCGCTTTTCGACATCGGAGCGCCGTTAGCACCCCTTCGCTGACGGCGCTCCACCTAACCACCCGCTTCAAAGTCGGCGGTTGGCACGCCCAACCTGCAGTGGTTACCCGGCCTGACGTCGTCTGACGAGGATCTCGGGAGTGACGTTGCGCACGTCATTCGCGCCGGTGAGCGCGAGACTGACCGCGAGTTCCCTGCGGATGATGTCGAGCGCGAGCGTCACGCCCGCTTCACCGCGCGCCGCCAGCGCGTAGAGAAACGCCTTGCCCATGAGGCAGCCCTTGGCGCCGAGGGCGAGGGCTTTCAAAACGTCCTGGCCGGTGCGCACGCCACCGTCGAACAGGATCTCGCATCGCCCGGCGACCGCATCGACCACTTCCGGCAACGCCGAAATCGTCGAGCGCGCGCCGTCCAGCTGCCGGCCACCGTGATTGGAGACCACCATGGCGTCGACGCCGTGCTCGCAGGCGAGGCGCGCATCTTCGGCGTCGAGGATGCCCTTTATGATGATCTTGCGCGGCCAGTGGTCACGCAGCCAGGCGAGATCCTTCCATGTGACGGTGGGATCGAACTGCTGCGCGATCCATTCCGAAAGAGTCTTGAGCCCACCCGTGCCCTTCATGCGTGCTTCGAGGTTGCCGAAGGTGCGGCGTCTGCCCGTGAGCACCTTGGCCGCCCAGGCGGGACGCATCACCACCTCGAAGATGTTCTTGAGCGTGAGCTTGGGCGGAATCGACAGGCCGTTCTTGGGATCACGCCGACGCAGGCCCTGCACGGGCATGTCCACCGTGAGCATGATGGCCGAGCAGTTTGCTGCATTGGCGCGCTCGAGCAACTCGACGTTGAAGCTGCGATCGCGCATCAGGTAGAGCTGGAACCAGAACGGCTTCTGCACCGCGCCGCGCACGTCTTCGATGGAGCAGATGGACATCGTGCTGAGACAGAATGGCACGCCGAAAGCCTGCGCCGCGCGTGCGCCTAACATCTCTCCATTGGCGTGGAACAGGCCGGTGAGCCCGGTGGGCCCGATGCCGAGCGGGATGGTCCAGTCCTCGCCGAGGATGTTGGTGGCGAGCTGCTGCTTCGACACGTCGACCATGACACGCTGGCGAAGTTCGATCGCATGCAGGTCTGCAAGATTGCGGTTGAAGGTGACTTCGTCGTAGGAGCCGCGGTCGGCGTAGTCGAAGATGGCGCGCGGCACGCGCCGGCGCGCGAGCTCACGTAAATCGGCGATGCTGTTGATGATCATATTGGAAGTATGGGGTCAGGCCCCAATTGCTAGCAAAAGGGGTCAGACCTCTGCGTGCCTCGTTCGACTCTCAGCCGGATGCAATGAGGTCTGACCCCTTTTGCCAGCAATTGGGGCCTGACCCCATTCTTATACGATTCCACCGCCGAGGCTCTGTTTGCCCGGCCGATTCTGCGCGCACTTCGCCCGATAGCCGCTGGCGCGGTACGCCGCGACCGGATCGATCGCCGCGCCTTTTTGCACGCGTGCCTGGGCGAGAATCGCAGATACATCCGTGGTGAAGCCGCGCTTCAGCGTCTGTGCCGCCATCAGCACGTCATTGCCGATGCGGTATTCGTGCAGACGGACGCGCTCGACGATGAGGGCCTGTGCATAGGCGCGCTGCAGTTCGATGGCGCTGGTCATGAGGCTTTCGACCGGATCGGTCACGTTGTGCGACTGGTCCAGCATGTGGGCCGGGCGGAAGTTGGGCGCCCTGGCGAGCTCCGCCTCGACCAGTTCGTTGAACACCAGGAACAGCCGGAACGGATCGATCGAACCGGCGTCGAGGTCGTCGTCGCCGTACTTCGAATCGTTGAAATGGAACCCGCCGAGACGCTGCGCGTGCACCAGCCGTGCGACGATCATCTCGATGTTGACGTTCGGCGCGTGATGGCCGAGGTCCACCAGGCAAAAAGCCTTGGGTCCCAGCGCCTGGGCGGCCATCAACGAGCTGCCCCAGTCCTGGATCACGGTTGCATAAAACGCCGGCTCGTACATCTTGTGTTCGATGAACATCCGCCAGTCTTCCGGCAGCGCCTTGTAGATAGACGCGGTTGAATCGAGGTAACGCTCGAACGCGCGACCTAAGTGCGACTGGCCGGGGAAATTCGCGCCGTCGCCGATCCACACCGTCAATGCCTTCGACCCAAGCTTCTTGCCGGCACTGATGCACTCGACATTGTGGGCGACGGCCTGCGCGCGCACAGCCTCATCGGTATGCGTGAGGCTGCCGAACTGGTACGACAGTGGCTGCCCCACCTGGTCCTGGAAGGTGTTCGAATTCATCGCGTCGAACCCGAGTCCCAGCGCCGCGCCATGCTCGCGCAGCGCCAAGTAGTCGTCGGTTTTGTCCCAGGGTATGTGCAGCGACACCGTCGGTGTCGCGCCGGTGAGCTTGTGGATGACGGCGCAGTCTTCGAGCTTCTCGAACACGTTGCGCGGCTCACCCGGTCCGGGGAAACGGCCGAAGCGCGTGCCGCCAGTACCGACGCCCCACGAGGGCACGGCCACTTTGAAATTCGCAACGGCACGCGTGATGTCGTCGATCTTGGTGCCGCGCCGTTCGAGCTGCGCACCGAGTGCCGTGTAGTCGGACGAAAGCGCGCCCGCGAGCGATTTGTTGGCGGACGCAATGTAGTTCGCGTCGCGCGGATCGGCGTAGGGCATCAACCCCTCTTTTAACGGGTGAAGGCACCGGCGTTGCCGGCATCGACGTTCACGATATTACCGGTTGATTTGGCGGAGCGCTCGGAGGCGAAGAACGCCACGGCTTCCGCCACGTCTTCGGGATAGACGCTGCGTTTCAGCAGACTGCGCTCGCGATACACCGCTTCCAGTTCGTCGACGTTTTTCTTGTACTGGGCGGCGCGTTGCTGCGCCCATTCACCCTGCCAGATGCGCGAGCCGCGCAGGACGGCGTCCGGGTTGACGACATTGACGCGAATGCCGAGCGGCGCGCCTTCGAGCGCGAGGCAACGCGCCAGATGCAATTCCGCGGCCTTGGCGGTGCAGTACGCGGCGGCGCCCGGCGAGGCGGCGAGCGCGTTCTTCGAACCGATGAAGACGATCGAGCCGCCAATGCCCTGGGCTTTGAACAGCAGGAAGGCCTGGCGCGCGATCAGGAAATAGCCGGTCGCGAGGATGTCCATGTTCCGCTGCCACAGTGCTAGCGTGGTGTCTTCCACCGGCGCAGCCGAGGCGATGCCCGCGTTCGAGACGCAGATGTCGACGCCGCCGAATTTCCAGGCGCTGTCGCGGAATCCTGCGATCACGGCGTCTTCGCGCGTCACGTCCACCCACGAAGAGGCGACGACGTCGGCGCTGTATTTGCTCTTGAGCTCGGCTTCGGCGCCGGCCAGCGCATCGCGATCGATGTCGCAGAGTACGACGCACGCGCCTTCGTCCATCAGGCGCCGCGCGGTGGCGAGACCGATGCCCCCGGCGCCGCCGGTGATCAATGCCACGCGGCCCGCCAACGCTTTTGGCCTGGGCATGCGCTGTAGCTTGGCCTCTTCGAGGTCCCAGTATTCGATGTCGAACGCTTCCTGCTCAGGCAGGCCGCGGTAGGTAGACACGCTGGCCGCGCCGCGCATCACGTTGATGGCGTTTATATAGAACTCGCCGGCGATCCGCGCGGTCGCCTTGTCAGCGGCAAAAGTGATCATGCCGACGCCGGGCACCAGGTAGACCACCGGATTCGGGTCGCGGATCTTCGGCGAGCCCGGCCGCTTGCAGCGGTCGTAGTAGCCCGCGTAACGCTCGCGATAGGCCTCGATCGCAGGCTTGATGCGCGCCGCGAGCTGCTCCACGCTGTCGCGCGCGGCGTCGAACGGCAGCACCAGCGGCCAGATCTTGGTGCGCAGGAAATGATCGGGGCAGGAAGTGCCGAGTGCGGCCAAGGCAGCGAGTTTTTCGCCGCCCACGAAATCGAGCACGGTTTCGCTGTCGTCGAAGTGGCCCACCTTCACCACCGGCGCGACGCCTTCCGGTGCGGCAGAAATGGCGCCGCGAATGATCGGCATGATGCCGGCCGCGATTTCGCGGCGGCGATCGATGGTCAGCGCGGGTGTGGCCACGGCGCCGAACGGCCGCTTGCCGCGCGAGTTGGTGTCGAGCCAGGCGGTCGCGCGATTGATGACGTCAAGCGTGTTCTCGTAGCAGTTCTTCGACGTATCCGCCCAGGTGAACAGGCCATGCGCCTCGAGGACGGCCCCCCTCAATTTGGGATTCTTCTGCGTGAGCTCACACAAGCGGAGGCCGAGTTCGTAGCCGGGCCGAATCCACGGCAACCAGCCGATCTCGTCGCCGAAGATCTGCCTGGTCAAACTTTGCGAATCCGCCGAAGCGGCAATCGCAATCAACGCATCCGGATGCATGTGGTCGACATGCGCGCGATTGACGAGTCCATGCAGCGGCGTGTCGATGCTCGCCGCCCGCGGATTCAGGTTGAACGCGCAATGCGCGTACAGCGGGACGAGAGTGCTGTCGGGATCCTTGTTCGCTTCCTTCGAAGAACCGTAGAACTTCCCGAGCGCGAGAAACTTCTCCATATATAGAGTGGAAAAGCCATCGAGCTTCATGGTGCCAAGATCCCCGCCCGATCCTTTGACCCAGAGCACGTCGACTTCCTGCGCCGTCAGCGGATCCTTTTCTTTGATCTTGGCCGAGGTATTTCCGCCGCCGAAATTCGTGATGCGCTTGTCGCTGCCCAACAGGTTGGAGCGATAAAGAAGTAACTCGGCAGGCGAAAGCTTGGCCGCCTGGGCGTCGTCCCAGCGGTTTTCAATTTCCAGCGACTCCCGAGGCGCAATCTGAACCACACTCATCCAATGTCTCCGGCCCGAACGGCGCTAAAGTAGGCGGCGCAGCCTCTTTTCTTTCGGTGAGGCTGTTTAACACACGAAGCCGTCATATACAATCAATCACGTTCAGAATCGATCACGGCTTTCACTAGGTGATTCCATGCTGGAAAAAGAACGCCACAACCTGATTTTGAAGCTGGTCGAGGAGCGCTCCATCGTGAGCGTGGGCGACTTGCTCGACCTGCTGGGTGCGTCCGAGGCCACGATTCGTCGCGACATCAATGCGCTGGCCGAGCGCGGCGAGGTCAAGCGCATTCGGGGTGGCGCCGAGGCCGTGCGTCCACGGCATCAGCCCCATCTCGTGGGCATGCCTTTCGCGATGAGCCAGGACGTGAACGTGCCGCAGAAGCGGGCGATCGCGCGCGCGGCGGCCGCGCTCATCGTGCCGGGTGAAAGCATCATCATCAATGGCGGCACGACGACCTTCGCGCTGGTCGAGTTTCTCGAGAATTCCGATCTGGACATCCTCACCAACTCGTTCCCGATCGCCGTGAAACTGTTCGCGACCAGCCGCAACCGCATCACCTTGCCGGGCGGCACGATCTTTCGCGAACAGAACATCGTGCTCTCGCCGTTCGAAAACGACACCATCGAGAGCTTCTGGGGCAACAAGCTGTTCGTCGGCTGCTACGGGCTCAACCGCTTCGGCATGATGGAAGCCGATCCGCTCATCGTGCAGGCCCAGACCAAACTACTGAAGCGCAGCGAGCACGTGATCGTGATGGCGGACAGCTCCAAGCTGCGCCGCAAGTCGGCGATGATCGTGGCCGGCCTCGATCGCATCAACACCATAGTCACCGACGATGGCGCCAAGGCCGAAGAGCTCGAGGACTTCCGCAGCGCGGGCATCAACGTCATCGTCGCGAAAGTCACTGAAGAAGACGATCTCAAAAAGCTCGCCTGAAGACGGGCCGGGGGATATTTTGTTACGCAGAACTCTG
>DATHJZ010000217.1:0-2377 GCA_035286365.1 Steroidobacteraceae bacterium
TCGCCCATGTGCGGCAACAGCATCTGCCAGGACCGGCGCTTCCTCGCGCGCCAGATGCCCACGCTGGAGGGTTTCTTCCACTACCGCAATCTCGACGTGAGCACGTTGAAGGAACTCGCCCGCCGCTGGGCCCCGGGAATCATTCCTGGCTTCTCGAACGCGGCGAACACATGGCGCTCGCCGACATCCAGGAATCGATCCGTGAGCTGGCGTATTACCGCGAGCATTTCCTCGCGCCGGAGTACGCCAAGCTGTGAGCGCGGACCTGCCCGCATTCGCCGACGTGGTGGCCGCCGCCGCGCGGATCGGGCCGCACATCGTGCGTACACCTGTGATGCGTTCCGCCGCATTCGACGCGCGAGTGAACTCCGCGGTGTTCTTCAAGTGCGAAAACCTGCAGACCGGCGGTGCGTTCAAGTATCGCGGCGCCATGAACGCCGTGCTGCAGCTCGATCCAGCCCGCACGCAGCGGGTGATCACGCATTCTTCGGGCAATCACGGCAATGCACTGGCGCTGGCGGCGCGTGCCCGCGGCATGCGCGCCATTGTGGTCGTTCCGCGCGACGCACCGCGCTCGAAGCTCGCGGCCATCGAAGCGGCCGGAGCGCGCGTCGAGTTGTGCGACCCGGGATTGCCCGCACGCGAGCGCCGAATGGCCGAGATCCTGGCGCTCGAACCCGCCGAACTCGTGCACCCATTCGACGATGCGCGAATCATCGCCGGGCAGGGCACGGCCGTGCTCGAGTTGTTAGCCGACGTGCCCGACCTCGAGGTGGTGAGCACGCCGGTGGGCGGCGGCGGTTTGATCGGCGGCAGCGCGCTTGCGGCCAGGGCGCTGGTACCTGGCATCCGCGTGATCGGTGCCGAACCCGCCCAGGCCGATGACGCCTTCCAATCTTTCCGCAGCGGCGAGCGTCGCGCGGTCGTTGCGCCCAACACAATCGCCGATGGCTTGCGCACGTCGATTGGCGCCCGCAATTTCGCGCTGCTGCGCTCGCATGTCGACGACGTCGTGACGGTCAGCGAAGCGCAGATCATCGCAGCCATGCGCATCGTGATGAACGATCTCAAGCTGCTCATCGAACCCTCATCGGCCGTGCCGGTGGCGGCTGCGCTGGCAGGCTCGCTGGGTGCGCCCGGCCAGCGCATCGGCATCGTGCTGTCCGGCGGCAACGTCGACCTCAATCTCTGCTCGTTCCTGCGCGGCTGAGGCATGTAAAAAATACTTTACATGCCTGAAATCCTGGATGTAAGGTAAACCATACATCCAGGAGACACTTCTTATGTGGTTCGTACGACGTCAGGTGGCGGCCTTGCTGGTGGTCGGGGTGGTGGCGGGATTCGCGGCGCTTTTCGGGCCAGCGGCGCGCTGGGGAGGCGTGGACATAGGCGCGACCGGCTCGGCGCTCTTCGTCCTGACGCTGTTGGCGGCCATTGCGCTGTTCGCCCGTCGCGCGAATGAGGTGTTTCCGGATGACTCCTCGGTCGCCGAGCGACGCTCCTGGATCGGAATCCTGTTTGTCGGTTTCGTCCTGCTGAGCTTCCTGCGCTTCATGTGGGCGCTGTCGCATCAGCCCGAGCCACCACGGACGCTCGATGACGTCTACGCAAAACATTTCCTGCAGCATCTGTTCGTGCTGATGGTCGCCTGGCAGGTGATGTCGTACCTGATCGGGCGGCATGCGGGTGTCGTGCAACTCGACGAACGGGACCTCCGACTGCAACACTCTGCCGCGCGCGCCGGTGATCTGGCGTTGACGGTGATCATCATCGGCTGCGTGTGCATACTCGCGTTGACGCCGGCTTCGATGCTCGGCTGGTGGCTCGCGCCCATCGTGCTTGCGAACCTGCTTATTGGCCTGCTGATCGCGCGTTCACTGGCCGAGCACCTGGTATTGGCATTCGCCTACTTCGCGGCGCGCCGATGACGGAGACTGTTCGCAACCGGATTCGCGAGTGGCGCTTGGCGCGCGGCGATCTGACGCAGGAACAGTTGGCCAAGAGCTGCGCAGTGACGCGTCAGACCATCATTGCGCTCGAAGGCGGCAAGTACTCGCCATCGCTCGAGCTCGCATTCAGGATTTCACGCGCGCTCGGCCGCAACCTTGATGAGGTTTTTCAGTTCGCGGAATAATATTCGGAACACGGGAACCAATTCACGGTTCATTGGCGCAGGAATTGCGTCTTGAATGATAGTCGAGGTCCGCTATATTCGGACTCAATGTTAAATGACACACTCACTCTCGTTTCGTGGCGCTCGCGCCCGCGCAGCTTCGTTGCGCTCATGGCGCTCTACGAGAGTAACTACCTGCGCCTGGCGCAGTTGGCCGGAGACCTGAAGAAACTGGCCGACCTGCGCGTCTCGCGCGTGACCGAT
>DATHJZ010000218.1:0-17462 GCA_035286365.1 Steroidobacteraceae bacterium
CGGGTCGGCGTGCGCAGTGAAGAAATACTTGCCGACGATGTCGCGTGTTGTGCCGATGAAATCCGCCTCGAACGGCTTGATGATCGCATCCACCTGCGCCTTGCTCGGCAGCGGCGCACCGATCGACTTGAAGGTATCGACCCCGATGATGCCGATTACGCGGCCCTTGAGCAGCCGCGCGGCCTCGATCGCGACGTTGCCGCCCATCGAGTGCCCGACCAGGATGATCTGCTGGTTGGGCACCGCCGACAGCGCCGTCGCCACGTCCTGCCCGAAGCGCGCCATGGTCCAGTCGCTGCGGTTGCCGTCGGTGCCGCCGTGACCCGCGAGATCGACGGTGACCAGCGTGTACTTCTTCTTGAACACCGGCACCTGCTCGCGCCAATAGTTCGAATCGCAGGACCACCCGTGGATGAACACCAGGGCGGGCTCGCCGCTGCCATACATGCGGTACTGCACGTGCACGCCGTCCGGCGCGATGGCGATACGCGGGGCGCCTTCTGTGGGTTCGGATTTGCCCGGTGCGGCGGGCGGAGCGGGCGCAGCGGGCTCCTGCTTGCTGCAGGCGAGCAGGGCAAGTGCGGCGATGAAAATGGCGAGGATCGTCGGCAGTAAGTTGCGCATGAGCGCGACTCTAGGCGAACGAGGCTACGTAGTCACCGATGGGCATTGAAGACGTGAAGCCGGGGCTTTCGATGCCGAGCAGATTGACGAGGCCAGCCAGGCCATGGTCCGCGGCCGTCTCGATGCGGAAATCCGGCTGCGGCTCGCCGGGTCCGTGCAGCTTGGGGCGGATGCCGGTGTAGTCGGGCATGAGCGCGCCGTCGGCGAGCTTCGGCCAGTAACGCCGGATCGCCTCGTAGAACACTGCGCCCCGCGCCACGTTCACGTGATAGTCGATGCGGTCTATCCACTCGACGTCCGGGCCGAAGCGCACGCGTCTGCCGAGATCGAGCGTCGCATGAATGCCCAGCCCCGCCGCCTGTGGCACGGGGTAAATCAGATGATGGAAGGGCGAGGTGTGCGCCACGGTGAAGTAGTTGCCGCGCGCGAGATGAAACTTCGGAATGCGCGCGCGCGGATAGCCTTCGATACGGCTGAGCAGCGCCACCGCATCGAGCCCGGCGCTGTTCACGACGAAGCGCGCATCGATTTCAGTGGCGCCGTCGCCGCCGGTCTTTACGAGGAATCCATTCGTCGTGCGCGTGAGGCTTTCGACGTGGCAGTTGGTGACGAGGGTGCCGCCCGCGTTTTCGAGGTCACCGTGCAGGGCATGCATGTAGTTGTGCTGGTCGACGATGCCGCTGGTCGGGCACAACAGCGCCGCCGTGCAGTGCACCTCGGGCTCGAGCGTGAGCGCCTCGCTGCTCGAGATCAGGCGCACCCCGTCGACATCATTCGCGCGCGCGCGTTCGATCAGGTGCTGCAGGACTTTTTCCTCTTCGTCGCCGTTGGCGACGATGAGCTTGCCGCAGTTGCGGTGTTCGACGCCGCGCGCGGCGCAGTAGGGATACAGCGCACGATTGCCGGCCACGCAGAAGCGTGCCTTGAAGCTGCCCGGCGCGTAGTACAGCCCGGCGTGAATGACGCCGCTGTTGCGCGCCGAGGTGATCGTGCCCGAATGGCTCTCGGCCTCGAGCAGCAGGACTTCGCGCCCCTTCAATGCCAGCGCGCGCGCTACCGCGAGTCCAACGACGCCCGCACCGATCACTACGCAGTCGACCTGATCCGCCATGCGACCAATTTATCAGGAGCGCGAATCTTTTTCTGGGACGTGTCCCCTTTCTTTCCCGAAACCCGTTAGTCCGAGTACGGCATCTACAGGACTTTCGGAGTGACACATGGATAGGCGCGAATTCTTTACGAGTGTCTCGGCACCACTCATGATGGGCACGATCCTGGCAATGTGCGCGGTTCCGGCCGGGGCTTATTCGAATCCGCGCCGGGCGGCGCGTGCGCCCATCCGCCATCGAATCCGGCGGCGCTTGCTGGTTCGCGCGGTGCGGGGCCGCCTGGAATGGATCGTTCCGATGGAACTGGCCGTCGGCTGGGAGCTGCAGCACGCGCGCCGCGTCGCCGTAGTTAGAGAACTGCACATCGTCGGAGCCGAGGGCGCAAAGTCCGAGCTGGCGGTGGTTGCGCTTTCCGACGGCACCACCGAGAAATTCCCCATCACGCGGCAGGATACGAGCGACAACCGGCTCAATCTTACCGGCAGCGCGATTGAGCCGCACGATCACGACACTCCCGCCATCGAAGACTTGAGCCGCGAATGCGCACGGGAGTCCGCATGAGTCGCCCGCGAATTGCGCCGCTCGCCGCGGCGCTGCTGTTCTCGCTCCTGGTCGCGTCCTGCGGCGGCGGCGATGAAACGGATCCGCCTGCACCTGCGCCGCCGGCGCCGCCCGGAACGCTGGTGGGCGCGGCCGGCGCCACCGTCGCCGGCCCCAACGGCGTCACCGTCGTCATTCCAGCCGGTGCGCTGGCCGCTGAAACACGGATCAACATCGAACAGACCGCGGCCGGCGCGCCCGCGCTGCCGGGAGGTTTCACCGCCGCGGGCCTCACGTTCGCGCTGACGCCGCACGGGACCACGTTCGCGGTGCCCGTCACGATCACCCTGCCATTCGACCCGGCGACCGTGCCGGCGGGCCGCACGCCGCAGTTGTTCAAGACCATCAATGGGCAGACGCAATGGGAGCCAGTCGCTAACGCCGTCTTCGGCGCTAACAATGTGACGGCGCAGATCACGAGCTTCTCGATTGCGGGCGCCGTGATTCCACCGCTGGTCGCCGGCAAGCCCGTCCACGAATGGGAAGCGAGCTTTCTGCGTGGCGACGGGTTGGTCACGGTGCAAATCGACGCCGATATCCAGGACGAGGGACCCTTGAACCTGTTCTTCGACTACGGCGGCATCCTGCCGTTTCCCGGCGGCATTTCCCAACCGCTCGATGGGATTGCGTCGGGTGACATCACGGCTTCGGCGGACGGTACGGAATGGTCGGTTGCGACTGAATCACCCAGCGGAATTGCGGGCAATCCGGAGAGCGACATCGGAAGTGCGGTCAACTTCACGCAGACACAGAGTTTCATCAAGCGGGCGGATGACGCAGCGCTGTCATTCACGCTCAAGGAGGCGTTCCTCGAAACCGTCGACGCCAACGCAGTGTTGAACCGCCCGTGTCCGGCCAATCATCAAAAAGGATTGGCCTGCGACATGATCAAGGCGGAAATCTTCCTGCAAGTTGAAGCGTTCACGGTCCCTGTGGGCAGCGAGCCTTTCGATGTCTTCTTTCGCGTTGCCGGTGGTGCCACGGTGATGGGTATTGCCGGATCGTGGGACAGCTTCGCCAACGCCGCCAGGTTTTCGATGAGCCCCCTGTGGACTGTCGAAGATTTCGATTTCACCGTTGACAGTCTGGACAACCAGCCGGAAGCGCTGGTCACGATGCGATTGCGCCAGCCGCACACGTATTCCGTGGATCTGTCCGGGATCGCGGTCGGGCAGGCTTTCACGTTGCAATCGAACGTCCAGGTCACCGCCTACAACCGCGCGGTCGGCGGCAGCGAATTCGCAACCGGTGCACGGGCAATGGTGCGCGACCCGCTGACCATCGAAGGTACGACGATCACGCAGAGCGGTCTCGAGCCGGTGGACTTGGGGCCGGTCGACTCGCCGCCAGACGCCCCCGTTTTGCCCGCCCAGTGCACGCCGGGTCCGGGCCCCGATCCGTCGGCCGGGACCATCCAGTTCAGCGAGGCTAACTACACGCAGCTCGAGTCCAGCAATACGCCGTCCATCACGGTGACGCGCGCCGGCGGCTCGGTCGGTGCGGTAACCGCGACCATTTCCACGAGCGATGGGACCGCCGTCGCAGGCGAGGACTACACCGCCGTAAATTCTTCGGTGTTCTTCGCCGACGGCGACGCCACGCCCCGCGAAATGGCGTTGGGCGTCATCAATGACGGCGATCATTCCGAAGCGGATTCGACCGTGAACCTGACGCTCTCGCAGCCCGGCGGATGTGCGGCGCTCGGTGCACAGGCGACCGCGGTGGTGACGATTCGCGACGATGAGATGCCGCCGCCGCCGCCAAGCTTCACCCTCGGTGGCACGGTGACGGGCCTCGAAGGCACTGGGCTCGAGCTGGAAGACCTGCAGCGTCTGCCCATCGCGCCCGGCAATGGTCCGTTTGTATTTGCGCAGCCCGTTCAGACCGGCAGCCCTTACGAGGTGACCGTCATCCGGCAGCCGGTGAACCCGGTGCAGATCTGCTCGGTGGTCAACGGCAGCGGCACCATGGGGAACGCCAACGTCGCCAACGTCCAGGTCAACTGCGTGACCTCGAGCGCGAGCGGGGGACTCGATCTCAGCTTTGGCGGCACGGGCAAGGTGAGCAGTCCGTTTGGCGGTGACGAGACCGGCATGGTCCTGCAGGCCGACGGCAAGATCATCATGGTTGGTGGCAACGCCGGGACCGGCAGCGATTTCGTGCTCGCCCGATACAAAGCCGACGGCACTCTCGATGAGAGTTTCGGCGTTGCCGGCACCGGCCTGGTGAGCACCGACATCTCCGGCGGCGCGGACGAGGCCTATGGAGTCGCGCTCCAGAGCGACGGCCGGATCATCGTGGTCGGCAAGGCACGAGTCGGCAGCAACGACGACTTCGCGGTCGTGCGTTACGGCATCAACGGAGTGCTCGACACAACCTTCGGTTTGCAAGGCAAAGTCACGACCGACTTTGGCGGCGCCCGCGACCGGGCGTTTGGCGTCGCGGTCCAGACGGACGATCGCATCGTCGTGGTGGGCGACGCGATCATGCCCGCGCCCGGCAACACCGACTTCGCGGTGGCTCGCTACTCCGCCAACGGCGCGCCGGATCCGACCTTCGATGGGGACGGCAAGCTGAATACCGACATCGGAGGCGGCGTCGACATTGCGCACAACGTAGTGATGCAGGGCAACGAAGGTGCGATTCTCGTCTCCGGGGTGCTCACGTTGGGCGGTTCTCCGGTGCTCGAGAATGGCGGCCTCGCGCGTTACAGCGCCAGCGGCGCGCTCGATGGGAGTTTTGGAACCTCTGGCAAGCGCACCGTCCCCAATCTTTCCGTGGGCGAAGCGCTGGCCCTGCAGAACGACGGCAAGATTCTGATCGCCGGCGGCGCGCCGGTTGGCGGTGACACGCACTTCGCGCTCATGCGGCTGACTGCCAACGGCGGCAACGATGGAAGTTTTGGTACCGGCGGTCTTGCGACGGTGGGATTCAGCACGCAGGACGACTACGCCCGTGCGATCGCGCTGCGGCCCGATGGCGGGATCCTCATTGCGGGCCAGACTTCCAATCTGTCGAACCCCGACTTTGCAATCGCGCTCTTCGACAGCGGCGGCACGCTCGACGGCAGCTTCGACTCCGACGGCAAGCTGACGATCGACTTCTTCGGCTCCTTCGATGGCGCGGAGAATGTCGCCGTTCAGTCCGACGGCAAGATCATGGTCAGCGGTTTCGCCAGCAACGGTACTCGCGCCAACTACGCGCTCGCGCGCATCGAGCCTTAGAAGGCGGCGCGCATACTCACCGACGGGCGAGCTTGACGAGCTCGGCGTCGGCGGGCAGCGGGGAGGTTGCGAGCAGCGTGATCGCGCGGCTCAACTCGGCGCGGCCTTCGCGCTTGCGATCGAGCTCCAGCAGGCAGCGCCCGAGCCACAGCGCCGCTTCGCCAGCCCAACGCGTATCGGGGGCGAACTCGCGCCAGAATGCGTTGGCCTTCTGCAGTGTTGGCAATGCTGCGATGAATTTTCCCCGTTGCATCTGCACCCGCGCGCTGCCGATCATGAGGTCGACGCGGGCTGGCGTAGTGAATTGCTGCTGGAATTGGACGAACAAGCTCTCCGCTTTCGAGAAGGCCTCCTCAGCCGCGGCCGTGTCGCCGAGCGCAAGACGAGCCAATCCGATTTCACTCAAGGCTATTGCGCGGTCCTGGCGATCGAGCGCATCGCGCGTCGCCGCGGCAATCGCGCGCTCGAACCAGGGAATCGATTCTGTCGCGCGTCCCTGCAGCCGCAGCAACGTGCCCTGATGGCGCATGGCCTGGTGTTTCGAGCGCGACCCCGGCGGGAATCCTTCGAGCGCCCGGGTTATCTCCGCTTGCGCCGCGGAGAACTTCCCCAGGTGCGTGAGCGCGAGCCCGAAGCCTCCGCGGCCAAAGGGCTGCGGATCGGCGCCCGCGGCCGCAGCCGACACGCGAACGGCCTCGTCGAGACTCCGCTCCGCCTCGATACCGGCACGGGCCGCGAGCAGCGACAGGCCCAGCAGGCGCAGACGATAGGCATGCACCTCGGTTCCAGGCTCCGAGTCGCGCAAGTAGATAGCGACGGATTTTTGCGCCATTTCGATGGCGGCCCGCAGGTTGCCGCGTTCCAGCTCCGCCGGCACGCCGAGCGCCAGCAGCTCACCCACCATCCGGCTCTCGCTGCCCAGCACCTTCATGGCCTTTCCGGTCAGGTCCTGCATGAGCGACGCGGCCGTATCGAGTTCGCCGACGTGAATGAGTGCGTTGGCGTAGTACTGCGCCGATTCGATCACCTTGGGGTGTGAGTAGTCGTTGTCGTAGTTCGCCAGCATCAGGTCGAGCGCCTGTTTCGACTGTGCGACTGCCTCCGCCTCACGATGGGTGAACAGATAGGCTTTGCTGATCAACTGCGTCGCGGTGGCGACTTCTGCCGAGCGCGGCCCGACGATCGTGGACGCGGCGCGCAGCGCTTCGCTGCCAGCGCGTTCGGTGAGCGCGTAGTCGGAGGTTGCCAGCCCCATCGCGCTCTCGTGCAGCTTCGCGCGCACGAATATTGGCGTGTCGTCGAGCCGCGCGTCGCGCAGTGCCGCGAGGGTCTGCGCGAGTTGCGTGAGAGCGTCGTCATTGCGCCCCAGGTATTCGTAGGATTGGGACAGCGCGAGATGAAGCCGCGCATTCAATGCCGGGTCCGGCGCGGCGGTTTGTTGTACGCGCAATGCTTCCTCGAGTATTCGCGCCGACTCCTTGAGATCCTGCAGACCGAAGAGACTCTCGCCCATGATGGCGAGCAACTGCGCGCGCAACTCCGGCGTGGCATCCTTTCGTTCGTTGAGACGCCGTTCGGCCTGCAGCAGCAATTCCGCAGCCGACAGCGACTTGCCCGCCCCCTGCGTCGGATCCGCATCGCGAAAGATGGCCGCGATGAATTCCTGCACTTCTTCCGCGCGCTCCTTCTGCGCGATGGCCACGCGTGCCTGCCACGCGGCGACGGCCGCGCCGGACAGGATGGCGACGAAAATTCCAGCCGCGGCACCGGCCGCGAGCTTGTTGCGTGCGACGAACTTGCGCACGCGGTACCAGCGGCTGTCCGGCTGCGCAAGTACCGGCCGCGAACCGAGATAACGTTCGATGTCATCGAGCAACGCGTGTGCCGTGGGATAGCGTTGCGTGGGATTCTTCCTCAGTGCCTTGAGCACCACGGTGTCGAGGTCGCCGCGCAGCAACCTGCGCGCGGCCGTAGTCAGCTTCTCGCTGGGCGGTGCGGGTTCGGACTGCAGGATCGCGTCTTCCAATGCGCCGCGCGAATCGCGCCGCAGCTTGTAAGGCCGCTCGCCGCTCAGCAGTTCGTAGAGCACGATGCCGAGCGAGTACACGTCGGACGCAATGGTGAGCGGCTCCCCCAGGATCTGTTCCGGCGAAGCGTAATCCGGAGTGAGCGCGCGGCCCGAGACTTCCGTGAAGCGCGTTTCCTTCGCTGTTCCTTCGTCGAGTAGTTTGGCAATGCCGAAATCCAGCAGCCGCGCCTGGCCCTCGGCATTCACCACGATGTTCGCTGGCTTGAGATCGCGGTGCACGACCAGTTTGCCGTGCGCGTAGGCGACGGCGCTGGCGACCTGCGAGAACAGCAGCAGGCGCGCGCGAATGTCGAGGTTTCGCTCGCGGCAGAACACATCGATGCGTTCGCCCTCGATGTACTCGATCGCGAGATAGGGCTGGCCTTCCGCAGTCACGCCCGCGTCGTACAGATGCGCAATGTTCGGGTGGGTGAGCGTGGCGAGAATCTCGCGCTCACGCGCCATGCGTTCCGCGAGGCCCGCCCGTTTCCAGGCGCCATGGGGCAGCTTCAACGCCACCTGTCGGTTGATGAGTCCGTCGGTGCGCTCGGCCAGCCACACGACTCCCATGCCGCCACTGCCGAGCTCGCGCAGCAGCCGGTAGGCGCCGATCTGCGCGCCGGCCTGCTCGGCAGTGCCGGACGTGGTCGCGAAATCGCCGGGCGCGAGATCGAGCTTTGGCAGGGTGTGCAGGAAGTCGTCGGTTTCGATCGCGCCGGTGCGCGTGAGCAATTCGCGCAGGCGTGGTTCGAGCGGCGCGAATTCCGCCGGCAGCTCGCGCAGCCAGTTATCGATCTCACCCGGCGGCTGATCGAGGCCCTGGTCGAGCAGCCGATTCAGGGTTGCCCAAGTACGGGAGTCGATACGCAGCTTTTGCATGATCCATCAATAACGGAATTTCGCGTCCGCAGGGGACAGGACGCAAAAACTATTTCAGCGCGTCGGCCAGCAGCAGCCGCGCCTTCTGCCAGTCGCGCCGCACCGTGCGGTGATTTATGCCGAGCGCCGCCGCGATTTCGACCTCGGTCATGCCGGCGAAGTAGCGCATCTCCACTACCTGTACGAGGCGGGCATCATGCAGCGCGAGTTCCTCCAATGCTTCGTGCACGTTGAGGATTTCTGTTTCACCGGCGTCAAGCCCTTCGCCGATCTCGGTATTGAGCGTGACGTGAACCGCGTCGCCACCGCGACGCTGTGCGACGCGTTCGCGCACGAAGTCGACGATGACTGAACGCATGGCATGGCTCGCGTAGCGCAGGAAATGCTGGCGATCGTCGATGTGCAGGCGGTTCGCCTGCGCGAATCGCAGATACGCCTCGTGCACGAGCGACGTTGTGTCTAGGAACGTGTTGGGTGCGCTGCGCCGCAGGCGGGCGCGCGCCATCGTGCGCAATTCCTGGTACGTGGCGTCGAATACGTCACGCAGCGCCGCCGCATCGCCGCCGTGGGCGCGACGAATAAGGTCGGTGAGATCGCCGTCGCTCACGTCACCGCTTCAGGACTTTGCCCGGATTCATGATGCCGTTCGGGTCGAGCGCCTTCTTCAACGCACGCATGACATCCAGCTCGACCGGATTGGCATAACGTTCGAGCTCGAACACCTTCAGCTGGCCGATGCCATGCTCGGCGGAAAAACTGCCGCCGAATTCGTGCACCATGTCGTGGATAGCGCGTCTTGCCTTCGCCTCGACGGCCTGCAGTTGCGCCACCAGGCTTCCCGGGCGCTGGTTGATGTTGAAGTGCAGGTTGCCGTCACCCAGGTGGCCATAGGCGACGAGGATGCCCTGCGGAATGTTCTTTTCGACCCAGCTGCCCGCGGTTTCGATGAATCGCGGCACCTGCGAGACGGGCACGGAAATGTCGTGCTTGAGGCTGGCGCCATCCTTGCGCTGCGCTTCCGGAACGGACTCGCGCAGCCGCCAGAACGCCTCGCGTTCGCGCTGGTTCATCGCCACGCTTGCGTCCAGCACCAGGCCGGATTCGTGGGCGTCGCCGAGAGTCTTCTCGAGCAACGCTTCCAGCGGTTCGTTGGCGCGCGACGAGGACAGTTCGCACAACACGTACCAGTTCGCGGGATCGGTGAGCGGGTCCACCACGCCCGGGATGTGACGCGTGGTCAACTCGACCGCGATGCGCGGAACGAGTTCGAACGAGCTCACGCAATCGCCGCTCGCGGCGCGCAGCGCGCCTAACAGGGAAACCGCCGCGTCGGGGTCGCGTACCGCCACGAAGGCGGTGGCGAACGAGCGCAGCGCGGGATAGAGCTTGAGGCACGCGGCGGTGATGATGCCGAGCGAGCCCTCCGCCCCGAGGAACAGCGATTTCACGTCGTAGCCGGTGTTGTCCTTGCGCAGGCCGGTGAGCGTGTCCATCACGCGGCCATCCGCCAGCACCACTTCGAGCCCGAGCACGAGTTCGCGCGCCATGCCGTAGCGGATCACGTTGAGCCCGCCGGCATTGGTCGAAAGGTTGCCACCCAGCATGCAGCTGCCTTCGCTGCCCAGGGAGAGCGGCAGGTATCGGTCGGCCTCGACCGCGGCCGCCTGCAACTTCGCGAGAATGCAACCCGCTTCGGCGATGAGGGTGTAGTTAGTGGTATCGAGCGCGCGTACGCGGTCCAGGCGGGCGAGCGACAGCAGCACCTGGCTGCTCGAGGCATCGGGCGTCGCGCCACCGCAGTAGCTCGTGTTGCCGCCCTGCGGCACGACGCCAATCTTCTGTTCGTTGCACCACGCCAGCACGCGCGCGACGGCGGCGGTATCGGCCGGTGCGATGACGGCCAATGCATGGCCGCGGTACAGCGCGCGGTGATCGCGCAGCATCGGCGCAATCTGCGCAGCGTCGGTGAGCAGCGCGGCGTCGTCGACGAGTTCGGCCAATTGCCGGGGGATGGAGGCGAGATCGTTCACGCGCGCATGATAACGCGTCGATTTCAAGTTGCGATTGCGTCGCGTACTCTTGGTGGCATGACCGACCACCGTTATGCGCCACCAGCGTCCCTCGTCGCGGATCAGCTCCCGGTTGCGATCGCACGGCCAGCCTCGGTCACGGGCGCGGCCTGTCTGCTCGGCGCCGCGTACCTGGTGAGCGCCGCAGGGTCGTTCTATCAGTTCCGGGTTGCCTTGGGCGGCAACCCGGGCGGGATGTTGATCTACTTCGCGGTCGGCTCGGCCATCGGAATCTCGATATCGATCTGGATCATCAGGGCGATCTGTATTGGCAAGAATTGGGCGCGCGTCTCGGTGATCGTGGTGCTGTGCCTGAAAGTTGCCATGGGCTTCAAATACGTGCCGCTGATGGCAAAAATCTCCGCGATTTACAACGCCACCTATCTACTGAGTTTCGCGATGCTCGCCGTCGCCGTGGTGCTGCTGTTTGCCCGCGACGCGCGGACCTGGTTCGCGCCGCGGGTTCAGGCGACCGGCTGAAGGCGACATCCGGGCTTGGTGAGCAGCATCTGCACGGTCCCGAGCTGGCGCTCCATGAAGCCGCCCTCGCAGTAGCAGGGAATTGATCGAAATACCGATGCGCATGAGTGGACCGGATTTAGCTGAACTCCGCCTGTCTTACGGGAGGCCTGCCGGTCCGGATGCACTCGTCGGTCGGCCGCCGTGGCGGCCGCAATCGACGTTATTTCAAAGGAGAGATGCGCCGCGCGTGATGGTCGCGCACCGACACGGGCACGGCTTTGAGATCCCAGATGAGCCCGAGCCAGGACATCACTTTCAGCGCGTAGTACGTGATGTCGATTTCCCACCAGTAGAAACCCTGGCGCGTTGAGCTCGGGTAGTGGTGGTGATTGTTATGCCAGCCCTCACCGAGCGTGATGAGCGCGAGGAACCAGTTGTTGCGGCTCGAGTCGCCGGTTTTATAACGTTGCCGACCAAACACATGCGACAGCGAATTGATCGTGTAGGTGCCGTGCGAAGTCAGCACGGTCGAGATGAAGAAGCCCCAGACGAGCATTTGCCAGCCGTTGGTGTGCAGGCCCGGCGCCCATCTCTCCAGCGCGACGCCGAGGAAGAACACCGCCACGGCTAACAACACCGGCACGATGATGTCGAAGCGATCGAGCCAGCGCAGCTCGGGAAAATTCATGAGGTCGCGCACGCGCTTGAGATCCGGCGCGAAGCCCTTTTTCGACAGGAACCAGCTCATGTGCGCGCGCACGAATCCGTGCTGGATCGGCGAATGCGCGTCTTCTTTCTTGTCGGAGTACTGATGGTGATCGCGATGATGCGCGGCCCACCAGATCGGGCCGCGCTGGACGGCCGATGCACCCAGCACGCCGAACAGGAACTGGCCCACGCGCGAAGTCTTGAACGACTTGTGCGAGAAGTAGCGGTGATAGAAACCGGTTATCGCGAACATGCGGATGAAGTACAGCGCCACGCAGACCGCGATGGCGATGGGGCTGACACCCACGACGAACGCAAACAAACACGCCGCGTGCATGAGGATGAACGGCAGCGTGCGCAACCAGTCGATGCGATCGGCCGCCGGATGGTCTGCAGTCTCGAAGCTCGAAGATCTGCCGGTATCGAACCAGGCCAGCACCGCCCGTCCGAGGCGAGCCAGCGGATTACCCATGCTTTGAGTTTCTGCGTTCATGCGTGTGCGGGGTTCCTGTCGCAATACGGCCGGGGCGTTCAGGCGGATGCGGCCGTTATGGCAAAAGCGCCAGGCGGAATCTTGGCCGATTCCGCCCGACGCGTACCTTGAATTGCTTGGCAGTTAGCGGGCGTTATTGAGTGCCGCAATTCGCTCTTCGAGCGGCGGATGGCTCATGAACAGCCTCTGCCAGCCAGCGGGCGGCCCGCTGCGGATTCCGAAGGCCTGCATCTTCTCGGGTAGAGCCGTAGGGGCGTGGACGGCGCGTTTCAGGGCCTCGAGCGCGCCGATCATCGAGGTCGTGCCCGCCAGGTGGGCGCCGCCTGCATCGGCACGGAACTCTCGCTTGCGCGAGAACCAGGCGACGATCATGCCGGCCAGGATGCCGAGCACTATCTGCGCGGCGATGACCGTGACCATGTAACCGATGCCAGCGCCACGATCGTTCTTGAGAATGACGCGATCGACCACGAAGCCGATGACCCGCGCGAGGAAGAATACGAACGTGTTCATCACGCCCTGGATGAGCGTGAGGGTCACCATATCGCCATTGGCGACGTGGCTGATTTCATGGCCCAGCACCGCCTCGACTTCGTCGCGGCGCATGCTTCTGAGCAAGCCGGTGCTCACCGCGACCAGCGCGGAGTTCTTGTTCGCGCCGGTGGCAAAGGCGTTCGGATCGGGCGAATCGAATATGCCGACCTCAGGCATGCCGATGCCGGCCGTCTGCGCCTGCGACCGCACGGTGTCGACGAGCCACTGTTCGGTCTCGTCGCGCGGCTGCGTAATGACCTTCACGCCCATCGCGGCCTTGGCCATCCACTTGGAAATAGCCAAGGAGATGAACGCACCGCCGAAGCCAAGCACTGCGGAGAACGCCAGCAGCGCCTGAAGGTTGAGGCCTTCCTTGGTGAGATAGCGATCGAATCCCAGCACCGACACCACGATGGACAGGACCAGCATGATTGCGACGTTGGTAGCGATGAGCAGGATTATGCGTTTCATGTTCTCAGGCAGTCTCCGGTGAAGGTCATGTCAATCGAGTGCGGTCATTCTGGCGTCGGCCGCGGCGAATTCAATGGCGCGGGACTGCTAAACAAATCAGGCCTTTAGCACGAACTCGACGACCGCCGCCGTGTCGTCCAGCGGCAGCGTGACGCCCGCGTACCCGGCCAGCGCGATGCCCGGCGGCACCGCTACCGCCGCGATGCCGGGATCGCTCAACGCCAGAGCCTCTGCGAAGCCCCGAAACACTTCGACCCGCTTGAGCCATTCGAGTTGCTTGAAGCCCTCGACCAGCACGAGGTCAACCGGGCGCAGTTGCCCCAGCAGGATCGGCAGGCTGGCAGGTTCGGTGGAGGCGGCGATACGGGCCCAGCCGGAATCGGAGGCCACGATGACCTCGCCGGCCCCTGCGATGCGATGCCGGTAACTGTCCTTTCCGGGAGTGTCGAGTTCGATGTGATGGTGGTGCGCGTGTTTGATGGTCGACACGCTCAATCCCTGGGCCTTGAACGCCGGGATCAACCTTTCGATCAGCGTGGTCTTGCCGCTGCCCTGATGCCCCACGATGGCAACAACACGCATTCCGCACCTGTTCGTTGCTGGCCGGGCCGGCCGACCCGAACTAACTAATCAATAGTCGCTGGCTTCCTCTTCGTCGTCGTCATCGTCGTCATCGTCGTCATCATCGTCGTCGTCGTCTTCGTCTTCATCGTCGTCGAAGTCGTCGTCGTCGTCATCGTCGTCGTCTTTTTCCTGCGAATCGGCCCAGCCTTCCGGCTCTTCGGTCAATTCGAGGTCGAGCTCGTGCCAGGTGTCGAGATCGAGTTCTTCGATCTCGCCGTCCACGTACTCGATCTCCACGAGCTCATCGTCTTCGTCCACGGACAAGACGCGGAAGGTTTCTTCTTCCTCTTTGTTCTCGTACCACTTGCCGGGGGTCGGTGCGTATTCTCTGCTCACAAGACGGTGCCTCTTGGTGGAGGGGCGAGAGTTTAGGGTGTGCCTGCGAATGCGGCAACGGTGCGTATTGCGTAAGATCGGGCGCCACGTGAACGCATCGCCTCTAACTCGTGCACGCCGCATCGTCGTCAAGGTCGGCTCGGCACTGCTCGTCGATCAGTCGAGCGGACAGGTCAACCGCCCCTGGCTCGAGTCCCTGGTCGAGGACCTGCTGCGTCTGCGTGCGCGCAAGCAGGAGGTGGTGCTCGTTTCGTCGGGCGCCATCGCGCTCGGCCGGCGAGAGCTCAAGCTCGCGGGCGGGCCGCTGAAACTCGAACAAAGCCAGGCCGCAGCGGCAGTGGGTCAGATCGCATTGGCTCACATCTATAAGGAGTTGTTCGCCGCCGCAGGCGTCACGGTAGCCCAGATTCTGTTAACGCTCGAAGACAGCGAACGGCGGCGGCGTTACCTCAACGCGCGCGCCACGCTGTCCGAGTTGATCGAACTGGGTGCATTGCCCGTCATCAACGAGAACGACACGGTCGCGACCACCGAAATTCGCTACGGCGACAACGACCGGCTGGCGGCGCGCGTGGCGCAGATGACCAGCGCGGATTGCCTGCTGCTGCTGTCGGACGTCTCCGGCCTGTACACCGCGGACCCGAACCTTGACCGGGCGGCCCGCCTCATTCCTGAAATTCGCGAGATCACGCCCGAAATCGAAGCCATGGGCGGTGGGTCGGCGTCGGCAGTCGGCTCTGGCGGCATGGCCACCAAGATCGCCGCCGCCAAGATCGCCACGGCCGCCGGCTGTGCCATGGCGATTGCCGCCGGCGCTCCGCTGCACCCCGTGCGGCGGCTCGAAGAGGGCGCTGACTGCAGCTGGTTCCTGCCGGCTTCCAATCCCGAGAACGCGCGGAAGCAGTGGATCGCAGGCGCGCTCAAGCCCAATGGCGCCGTCACTATCGATGCCGGCGCCATGCAGGCGCTGCGCTCGGGCAAGAGCCTGTTGCCGGCCGGAGTCGTTGGCGTCCGCGGGCCTTTTGCGCGCGGCGACACCGTGAGCGTCCTCGATCGCGCCGGCGTCGAAGTTGCGCGCGGTATGATCGCCTACAACGACCGCGACGCCACCCGCATCATCGGCAAGCGCAGCGCGGACATTGAAGCGCTGCTCGGTTTCCGCGGCCGCGACGAGATGATCCATCGCGACGATCTCGTGATCATGCGCGCCGAGCTGGCGCCGGTCTGAACAGGCAATAGAGGACCATTCCGTGAACGCCGCAGTCGATCAACCCCTGCCTGCCGACAAAGGCACGACCGACATTGCCACGGTCATGACCCGGCTCGGGCGCGAGGCGGTCGTGGCCGCCGAGGCGCTGGCGCTGGCAAGCACCGCCACCAAGAACCTGGCGCTGACAAAGATCGCCGCCGCGTTGCGCGCGAACCAGGCCGCCTTGTTAGCCGCGAACGCGCGCGACATGGAGGCGGCGCGCACCAAGAGCCTGTCCGGCGCCATGCTCGATCGCCTGTTGCTCGACGACCAACGTGTCGAAGCCATGGCGCGCGGCGTGGAAGAAATCGCCGCGCTGGCCGACCCCATCGGCAGCACCATGGCGCAATGGACGCGGCCCAATGGGCTCGATATCGCGCGGGTTCGAGTGCCGCTGGGCGTCATCGGCATCATCTACGAGAGCCGTCCCAATGTGACCTGCGATGCCGGCAGCCTTTGTTTGAAGTCGGGCAATGCTGCGATCCTGCGCGGCGGATCCGAGAGCGTGCACTCGAGCCGCGCCATTCATGCGTGCCTGGTCGAAGGACTGCAGGCGGCCGGGCTGCCCGCGGCGAGCATCCAGCTCGTACCGACCACCGATCGCGCCGCCGTGGGTTACCTGCTGTCTTCGATGACCGAATACATCGACGTGGTCGTGCCGCGCGGTGGCAAGAGCCTGGTCGCGCGCGTGCAGCAGGAAGCGCGCGTGCCCGTGATCGGGCACCTCGAAGGCGTATGCCACGTGTATGTCGATCGCGATGCGGATGTTGCCATGGCGCGATCCATCGTCAGGAACGCGAAGTTGCGCCGCACCGGGATCTGCGGTTCGGCCGAGACTTTGTTAGTTGACGCCGCCTGCGTGGCGACGCACCTCGCGCCCGTGGTCAAAGAGCTGCTGGATGCCGGCTGTGAAGTGCGCGGCGACGACGCCGTGCAGAAGGTGGACGCGCGTGTGAAGGTCGCCACCGAGCAGGATTGGTACACCGAATACCTCGACGCCATCATCGCCGCGCGCGTGGTGAACGGAGTCGATGCGGCCATCGAGCACATCGCCAGGTACGGCTCGGCGCACACCGACAGCATCGTGACCGCGAATGCCGCGACCGCGCAGCGATTCCTGGATCGCGTGGACAGCGCCATCGTGCTGCACAACGCGTCGACGCAGTTTGCGGACGGCGGGGAGTTCGGAATGGGGGCGGAGATCGGCATCTCGACGGATCGCTTTCATGCGCGCGGTCCGGTGGGAGTCGAGCAGCTCACTTCGTACAAATACGTCGTGCGCGGCAGCGGGCAGATCAGGCCATAGGGTTTGATGGGGTGGCGCTCAACGCGCTCGCAGCTTCGCTATTTCCGCCAGCGCCAGGCCATGCTCGAGGAAATAGAGCACCTTGAGATTCACCAGCGCCGCGAAGTAGTCGCGCGCCACATCCGGGTCTCCGCGCGCCCAATAGGCCTCACCCACGTAGAAGAGAGCCTCACACAACCGCTCGTCCGCGCTGGTGTTCGGCTGACTGTTGTCGATGCCGTCGCCTTCCTCGATCGGTGTCAGCAGTTCCGCTTCGGTGTATTCGCCGCTCATGTAGAGCAGCAGCGGCTGCGGCCAGCCAGTGCCCGGCGTCCGGGCGACGAACTCGGGTTTGGGAACGCCGGCGCGCGCCTGCGCCAGCCAGAACATGAGCTGACCGTAGCCGGCCATGATGCGATCGCTGTCGCCGCCAGCGACGTAGCGAAAGTGCGCAATCGCGTCAGCCCAGCGTTCCTCGACGAAATCGATGTTGCCGGCCAGGCGGTTGGTGCTGATGGCGCGCCCGTCGATGGCGAGGGAGGCGTCGATCGTCGTGCGCGCACCGGCGTAGTCGCGCGCGTCGAACAAGGCACCGGCGAGCGCGGCGAGTATGTCGGGATCGCGCGGCCGGCATGCATGCGCGCTGCGATACGCGGCGGCGGCGCCCGCGAAATCGCCTTCGCCGCTACGCGCGCCCGCGACATTGGCATGCAGATCCGCGAACAGC
>DATHJZ010000219.1:0-15521 GCA_035286365.1 Steroidobacteraceae bacterium
TCGAGGTGGTGGGGCGGTGTGCTCGCCGCGGCCCTGAAGCGCCCGCTCGTGTATCGCGACGCCTCCGAAGTCGGCCCCGCGCTCGGCGCCGCGCGGCTTGCCCGGCTGGCGAAAACCCGCGAGCGGGCGGAGGATGTCTGCCGTCCGCCGCCCGTGCGTGAGGTCATCGAGCCCAACACCCGCGACATCGATCTACTGGCTCCGAAGCGCGCAAAGTTTTCCAAGATTTATCAGGACCTTCGACCAAGATTCCGAGGAGTTTGATCATGTCCAGTCCCGCACCCGTAGCTCACGGCACGTCGTACTTCGGCGCCGTTTCGGCAATCAAATACGAGGGCCCCAAGTCGGATAACCCGCTGGCCTTCCGCTACTACAACAAAGACCAGACGGTGCTCGGCAAGAGCATGGAAGACCTGCTGCGCCCGGCGGTCTGCTACTGGCATTCATTCGCGTGGAACGGTCACGACATCTTCGGGCAGGGCACGTTCGACCGTCCGTGGAACGCGGGCGTGATGGACCAGGCCGCCGCCTGGGACAAGATGGACGCGGCCTTCGATTTCTTCACACGCCTGAGCACGCCGTTCTATTGCTTCCACGATGTCGACGCGATGCCGACCGCACAGAACATCAAGGAACACGTCGCCAATTTTGCGATGACGGTCGATCGCCTGGAGAAAAAGCAGGCGGAGACGGGCGTCAAGTTGCTGTGGGGCACCGCCAACCTGTTCTCGCATCCACGCTACATGGGCGGCGCGTCGACGAATCCGGATCCGGACGTGTGGGCCTTCGCGGCGACCCAGGTGCGTCATTGCCTCGACGCCACCAAGCGTCTCGGTGGCTCTAACTACGTGCTGTGGGGAGGCCGCGAGGGTTACGACACGCTGCTCAACACCAATCTCAAGACCGAGCTTGCGAACTTCGGCCGCTTCCTGCAGCTGGTGGTCGAGCACAAGCACAAGATCGGCTTCAAGGGCACGATCCTGATCGAGCCCAAGCCGCACGAGCCCACCAAGCACCAGTACGACTTCGACACCGCGACCGTGTACGGCTTCCTCAAGAAGAACGGCCTCGAAAACGAAGTGAAGGTGAACATCGAAGCCAACCACGCGACGCTCGCGGGCCACAGCTTCGACCATGAAATCGCGATGGCCGATGCGCTCGGCATCTTCGGCTCGATCGACATCAACCGCGGCGATCCGCAGAACGGCTGGGATACCGACCAGTTCCACAACGATCCGCTCGACATGACACTCGCGATGTACCGCATCCTGAAGGCCGGCGGATTCACGACCGGCGGCTTCAACTTCGATGCGAAGGTGCGCCGCCAGAGCATCGACCCCGCCGACATGTTCTATGGCCACGTCGGTGGTCTCGACCTGTTGGCGCGCACGCTGCTGTCGGCGGCGGCGCTCATCGAGAACGGCGGCATCGACAAGTTCGTCGAGCAGCGTTACGCCAGGTGGGCGGGCGATGCGGGGCAGAAGATCCATGCCAAGGATGCGTCGCTGGTGTCGATCTCAGATGCCGCGGTTGCGGCGAACATCAATCCGAAGCCGCAGTCCGGCCGCCAGGAGTATCTCGAGAACCTCGTCACCCGCTTCGTCTGATCGACATCGATGATCGCGAGTGAGCTGTTGGGTGCTGTTGCGGCAGTCGTCCCGCTGACGGCGGCGGCCAGCGCTCCGTACTTTCCGCCCCTGGCGAATGGCGATAGCTGGGCGTACGCCGTCGAGCAGGGTCCGGCGGACAAGAGCCTGACCCTGACGCTCAACGGTGTCGAGGTGCGCAAGGAGTCGAAAGGCCAGCTCGTGTTCGGCAGTTTCGATCCCAAGAATGCGCGCGACAAGAGAAGCCTGGATGTCATGCACACAGTCGACGTGAATGCATGTGTGGCAGATCCTTTCACCGGGGCCATGTTGCGGCAAGGCGCCCGCTGCGAGCAGGCGCCGGCCGTAGACGAGGTGTGGCGCGGCGATCTCAAGATCGACGAGCGCACGCTGCAGATCGAATCGACGTTCAAGGGCCGCGAAGAAATCACCGTCGGCGCGGGCACGTTCAACGCGCTCAAGTTCGTGTGCAGCGGCGCATTCCTGAACTCCGAAGGACAAAAATTCGCGCTGTTGGAAACCACATACTGGTACGCGGCGGAAGTAAGAGGCCTGGTCAAGATCGACAGCCGCGCGACCACGCGGGATGGGGTGCAGCTCTTCATAGCGGCCCTGGAGTCGTTTCCCGCGAAGTAACCTCGCAGCAGTGCATACGTATGTATGGCGCGTCGAAGCACTGCGGTGCAGTAGAGTGCGCAGACTCGAAGCGCAGGTGGGGGAGCGATGCGGCGAATCATTTCGTGGCTGGGCCTTTGTGCGTTCACGTGCGCGGCATTTCCGTCCTCTGACTATCGCGAACGTCTGCCGGAAGACGAAATCGTCTACTTCGTACTGCCGGATCGCTTCCAGAACGGCGATTCCGCGAACGATGCGGGCGGCCTGTCCGGCGATCGCCTAACCACCGGCTTCGACCCGACCCACAAGGGCTTCTATCACGGCGGCGATCTCAAGGGCCTGATTGCACGGCTCGACTACATCCAGGGGCTCGGCACCACCGCCATCTGGCTGGGACCTATATATAAGAATAAACCCGTGCAGGGGCCCGCCGGGGACGAGAGCGCGGCTTACCACGGCTACTGGATCACGGACTTCACCACCGTCGATCCGCATTTCGGCAGCGATGCCGACATGCGCGATTTCGTCGCGGCGGCGCACATGCGCGGCATGAAGGTGTACCTGGACATCATCACCAACCACACCGCTGACGTGATCCAGTATCGCGAGTGCGTGGGCGTGCCATGCCCGTACCGGTCGCGCGGGGAGTACCCGTACACGCGCACGGGCGGTGTGGCGGGCGCGCCCATCAACGCCGGCTTCGCCGGTGACGGCATGCGCACGCCGTTCAACTTCACGCGGCTGACCGACCCGAACTACGCCTACACACCCTTCGTGCCGCCCGCCGAGGCGAACGTGAAGGTGCCGGCCTGGCTCAACGCACCTATCTACTATCACAACCGCGGCAATTCGGATTTCTGGGGCGAGAGCTCGATCATGGGCGACTTCTTCGGCCTCGACGATCTCATGACGGAACATCCGCGCGTGGTGCAGGGTTTCATCGACATCTACGGCGAGTGGATCGACCGCTTCCGCATCGACGGTTTTCGGATCGACACGGCGCGCCACGTGAACCCGGAGTTCTGGCAGGCTTTCGTGCCCGCGATGCAGCGACGCGCCCGCGCGCGCGGTATTCCCAACTTTCATATCTTCGGTGAAGTGGCGGCCGACGGCGTGGACGTCGCGCAGCTCGCGCGCCACACACGCGTTGACAAACTGCCTTCGGTGCTGGATTTCGGATTCGCCAATGCCGTCAACCAGGTGCTGGCCGGCAACGCCGGTACGGCGGTGCTCGGGCGGCTCTACCAGGACGATGGTCTGTACGAAGGCGGCGCTCCCGCGGCATTGCGCCTGCCGACTTTCACCGGCAATCACGACATGGGGCGCCTCGCCTGGATGATTCGTACCGCGCGGCCGGCCGCGAGCGAGGCGGAAATACTGCAGCGCGTGATGCTGTCGAATGCCATGTTGTTCCTGCTGCGCGGCGTGCCGGTGGTGTACTACGGGGACGAGCAGGGCTTCGTCGGCCGCGGCGGCGACCAGGCATCGCGACAGGACATGTTTGCGAGCCAGGTGGCGAGTTACAACGATCAGCCGTTGGTAGGCTCCTCGGCGACGACTGCCACTCCCAATTTCAACCCGCACCATCCGCTGTACGAGCAGATCGTGGCGCTGGCGTCGCTGCGCAAGCAGTACCCGGGACTGCGGCGCGGCCGCCAGATCACCCGCGCGCAATCGCGGGAGCCCGGATTGTTCGCGGTGTCCCGCATCGGCAGTGACGGCCGGGAGATCCTCATCGCCTTCAATACTTCGAGTGCACCGATCGTTGCGCAGGTCGAGATTGACTCTGCCACGCGCGAGTTCACGGCATTGCACGGCGCCTGTCCGGTTCCGGTCGCGCCCGGTAGTTTGAAAGTCGAACTGGCGCCGCTCGAGTATCTGGTGTGCGCCGCGCCGGCTGCGCCGGGCTCCACGCAAAAGCGCAAACCAGAATTCGACGTGGAGTGATCGTGAGCGCCATCCCCGTCAACGCCAAGCCGCAGCTCACGTTCTGGCAGATCTGGAACATGTGCTTCGGGTTCCTCGGGATCCAGTTTGCCTTCGGATTGCAGAACGCGAATACCAGCCGCATCTTCCAGACGCTGGGCGCGAACATCGATGAGATCGCGGGACTGTGGATCGCCGCGCCGCTGACCGGCCTATTGGTGCAGCCCATCATCGGATACATGTCGGACCGGACCTGGAACGGCCTCGGACGGCGTCGGCCGTATTTTCTCGCTGGCGCAGTGCTCACTTCGTTTGCGCTGTTCGCGATGCCGCATTCATCCGCACTGTGGATGGCGGCGGGCATGCTGTGGATTCTCGATGCCAGCATCAACGTCGCGATGGAGCCGTTCCGCGCCTTCGTGGCCGACCAGTTGCCGCCGTCGCAGCGCGCTGCCGGCTATTCGATGCAGAGTTTTTTCATCGGCGTCGGCGCGGTCGTCGCCAGCCTTCTGCCCTGGGTCCTGGCGAAAGCCGGCGTCAGCAACGTCGGCACCGCCGACAGCGCAGTGCCGGACACCGTTCGCTATGCCTTCCAGATCGGCGCCGCTGTGTTGTTGGCGGCGATGTTATGGACGATTTTTACGACGCGCGAATATCCGCCGGCGCAACTTCATGGCTTCAGCGATGCCGCGCCGCCTTCCGAAGGCGTCGAGCTGGGCAGCGCGCGCGGCGCGACCACGCGCGGAGTTTTATGGCTGCTGGCCGGCGCGGTCGGCACCGCTTTGGTGTGGCAGTTCGCGGACGATCGGATGTTGTATGTGTTGACGGGCGGCATTGCGACCTGGGGAGCATTGCTGCTGGTCAACACCATGCTGCGCGGTGGGAGCGCATTCTCGAACGTGATTCACGACATCGACAACATGCCGCTGCGCATGCGCCAGCTCGTGCCGGTGCAGTTCTTTTCGTGGTTCGCGCTGTTTTCGATGTGGCTGCACACGAACCCCGCGGTGACGCGTGTGCACTTCGGCGCGACCGATGCCGTCGGTGCGGCCTACAACGAGGGTTCCAACTGGGTAGGGGTGCTGTTCGCGGCCTATAGCGGATTTGCCGCGCTCGCGGCCATCGTCATTCCGTGGCTGGTGCGCCGGATCGGATTGCAGAAGACCCATCTACTGAACTTGTGCCTGGGTGGCGCGGGTCTGCTGTCGTTCCTGCTGATCCGCGACCCCGACTGGTTGCTGGCGTCGATGCTGGGCATCGGCTTTGCGTGGGCTTCCATCGTATCGCTGCCGTATGCGCTACTCTCTGACAGCGTGCCATCGCGCAAGATGGGCGTGTACATGGGCATCTTCAATTTCTTCATCGTGATTCCGCAGCTGGTCGCAGCGGCGCTGCTGGGTTTTTTGCTGAAACACTTTTTCGACGGACAGCCCATCTACGCGCTCGCCATCGGTGGCGTGAGTTTCCTGGTCGCCGGGGTGCTTTCGCTGCGCGTCCGCTAAGCCGCGGCGCCGAAGGCCTAACCCGACTTCCGAACGACCAGCTTCGTCGGAATCACGCTGTTGGCGGCGCTCTCGCCCGTGATCTGCCGCAGCAGCGTTTCGACCAGCAGCTCGCCCGCGCGGCGCGTGTCCTGCATGACCGTGGTCAGCGGCGGATTCGTGACGCTGGCGGCGGGAATGTCATCGAAGCCGACCACGGCCACCTGGCGCGGCACATCGACTCCCGCTTCCTGCAAAGCGCGCAACGCACCGATGGCGATCAGGTCGCTGGCGGCGAAGATGGCGTCGAATTCCACACCACGTGCGCGCAACTCGTTCGCCGCCTGAAAACCGGATTCTTCGGTGGTGATGGCGTCGACCTGCAGCGCGCTCGATGTGGCAACCCGCGCTTCCATCATCGCGCGCTCGTGCCCGCGGTAGCGATCGAAGAATTCCGGATAGTGGCTGGTGGCGGTGCCGAGGAATGCGATCTTGCGGCGGCCGGTGCCTAACAAGTGCCGTGTCACTTCATAGCCACCCTGCAGGTTGTCGCAGCCCACGGAGATTCCGGGCTGGCCCTCCAGCACCGGACCCCAGCGCACGAAATGCGTGCCCTGTTCGACCAGGCGCTCGAGGCGCGGACGGTACTCTTCGTAGTCGCCGTAGCCGAGCAGGATGATCCCGTCGGCCTTGCGGCTGTCCTCGTAGTCCTGCTGCCAGTCGTTCGACAACTGCTGAAAAGAGATCAGGAGGTCGTATCCCTGGCGCGCCGAGGCGCGCGTGATCGAACCCAGCATGGAAAGGAAAAACGGATTGATCTGCGAATCGTCGGGTGTCGGGTCCTCGAACAACAGCAGCGCCAACGTGTTCGAGTGCTGCGAGCGCAGGTTGGAGGCGTTCTTGTCGACGCGGTAGTTGAGCTGGCGCGCGATCTCCTCGATGCGTTTGCGCGTTTCGAGACTGACTACCGGGCTGCCGCGCAAGGCACGTGAGACCGTGGGTTGCGAGACCCCCGCGAGAAACGCGATGTCGAATGATGTCGGCTTTTCGTGCATTGATTGCGGCGCGTGATACGCGCGGCTCCCCCCGAGTGGAGCGATCATGCACGGGGGCGTGAGCGAAAAGCTACTGGCGTCGACGGCGTGGCGCGCCGCCAATGAAATCAAGGCGCTGTGAGTTGATAAAACGCAACGCCGTGGCCCGGCAGGCTCAAGGTACCGTTAGCAAAAGTCCCCTCGGGAAGGCCGTGGCCGGCCAGCGCCCGTCCGACACTCAAGGCCGGCAGCGCGATGCTGGCCGGTGCATGCGAAAGGTTGAATGCGACCAGCATCGAACTCGATTTGTCGAAACGCCGGAACGCGAGCACCGAGTCCGTGGCGGCCAGGAATTCGATATCGCCGGTGATGAGCAGGGGATGCTTGCGACGCCAGGCAAGCAGCCGGCGGAATCCCTGCAACGCGGAGGTCGCATCGCGTTCCTGTGCCGCCACCGAAACGGCGCGGTGCTGCGCGGGGACCGGCAACCAGGGCGCACCGGTGGAGAAGCCGGCCTGCGGACTCGCGTCCCAGGGCATAGGTGTACGGCAGCCGTCGCGACCCTTGAAGGCGGGCCAGAACGCGATGCCATAAGGATCGCGCAGCGACTCGTAGGGCAGGTCGGCTTCGCTCAATCCGAGCTCCTCGCCCTGAAACACACAGACCGAGCCGCGCAGCGAACACACCAATGCCGTCAGCTGGGTCGCAAAGTGCGGCAGCTGGGGAGTGATCCGGCCCCATCGGCTAACTACCCGCTCGACGTCGTGATTGGAGATCGTCCAGCAGGGCCAGCTCTCGGGTGCGCGCTGCTTGAGATTTTCCACGGTAGCGCGGATGTACTGCGGCGAGCTCTCGCTGCTCAGCAGCTCGAACGAGTACGCCATGTGCAGGCGGCCGGGTTGCGTGTATTCGGCGACAGTTGCGGTGGAATCGTCGGAGGAGATTTCGCCGAGCGACACCGCGTCCGGGAATTCGTCGAGCAGCTGCCGCAGGCGCTCGAGAAACGGCAGCATCTGCGGCTGCGTGTTGTTGTAGCGGTGCCATTGATAGCCGTACGGATTGTCGGCCTTGAAGCCGGTAGCCTTGCGTTGCTGAGCCGGCCGCGGCGGGTTGTCGCGCAGCTGCGCATCGTGGAAGCAGAAATTGATCGCATCGAGGCGCATGCCGTCGACGCCACGCTCGAGCCAGAAGCGCAATGAGTCGAGCGAGGCGCGCTGCACGTCCGGGTTGTGGAAATTCAGGTCGGGCTGCTGCGCCAGGAAATTGTGCAGGTAGTACTGGCCGCGGCGCGGTTCCCATTGCCAGGCGACGCCGCCGAAGATCGACAGCCAGTTGTTAGGCGGAGTGCCGTCCTCGCGTGCGTTCGCCCACACGTACCAGTCGGCCTTCGGATTGTCGCGGCTCTGCCGGCTCTCCTCGAACCACGCGTGCTGGTCCGAGGTGTGGCTCAGCACCTGGTCGATCATGACCTTCAACCCAAGCCCATGCGCTTTCGCGACGACGCGATCGAAATCCGCGAGCGTGCCGAAGATCGGATCGACGGCGCGGTAATCCGCGATGTCGTAGCCGAAATCGGCCATCGGCGATTTGAAGAACGGCGAGATCCAGATCGCCTCGACGCCGAGCGACGCAACGTAGTCGAGCTTCGCGAGGATGCCGGGCAGATCGCCGATGCCGTCGCCATTCGTGTCGAGAAAGCTGCGCGGGTAAATCTGGTAGATAGCAGCGCCGCGCCACCATGGATTCTTGGGTTCCGCGGACGGCGGAGTCAGGCGTTGTGCGGCGGTGCTCATGGAATTCTCGCGGTGCAGAAAATCGATGGAACCCGGGATTCTGTCTCGTCGCAGCCTGTGAATTCTCCCTGAATACGTATGCAGCACATTGTCTGTGCGCGCCAACGGGTCCTAACATTCACTGCACTCGACATCGAACTCCTGGCATCCCGGGGTTCGTTAGGCCTCGCCGATTGACCCCCTCGGTCGGCGGGGCTTTCTTTTTCTGACGCGGGGAAAATCACCGGCCAGAGCTTACCCCGCATGCATTGCGCGACGCGTTGTCGTGCATACGTATTCACAAGGGACCCTTGCGGGGCGCTGCTATCGTCCCGCCACCTCGGGGGGACGAGTGGGAGGGCGGATGCGTTTGAAACTGGATCGGGCGCGCGCGAACTTCTATGCGGCGTTCGCTTTTCTTGCGCTGTTCGCGCTTACCGGCAGTCCGCTGTCGCGCGCTGCCGATGCCGACGCCCGCGCGACGACGCGCCAAAGCCCCGAGTGGCTCCGCGACGCGGTGGTCTATGAAGTGTTTCCGCGTGCATTCTCTCCCGACGGAAATCTCAAGGGCGTCACCGCGCAGCTCGACCGCCTGAAAGATCTCGGCGTGAGTGTTCTGTGGCTCATGCCCATCCATCCCATGGGCAAGCTGAAGGCCAAGGGCTCGCTCGGCAGTCCTTACGCGGTGCGCGACTACGATGCGATCGATCCCGCCTATGGCACTCCCGATGACTTCAAGAAACTGATCGCCGCCGCGCATCAGCGCAAGATGAAGGTGTTCATCGACATCGTTGCGAATCACACGGCCTGGGATTCGGTGCTGATCGGGAAGCACCCGGACTGGTACACGCACGACGGCAAGGGTCAGATCGTGCCGCCGAATCCGGACTGGGTCGATGTCGCGGATCTCGATTACTCGAGTCCGGCGCTGCGTCAGTACATGAGTGACATGCTGGTGCGCTGGTTGCGCGATTACGGAGTCGATGGTTTCCGTTGCGACTACGCGAGCGGCGTTCCGACCGACTTCTGGGAAACCGTGCGACCGGAACTCGATCGCGTTCGCCCCGGGCTCGCGTTCCTCGCCGAAGCTGATGACCCTGCGCTGCTGCACAAAGCCTTCGATATCGACTACGCCTGGGATTTCTACCACGTGGTCGCCGAAGCGCTCGCCGGCAAGACACCGGCTTCGCAGATCCGCGCGACTTGGGAACGTGCCGAAGCGAAATATCCGCGCGGGGCCTTGCGTCTGCGTTTTTCCGACAACCACGACCAGCTGCGCACCACCGGGCAGGCCGGCCTGCCGGCCGCGCTCGCCGCCTCCGCATTGATGTTCACCCTGGATGGCGTGCCGCTGCTCTACAACGGCATGGAAGTCGGCGACACCACCGAGTCGGCCGCGCCCGCGCTGTTCGAGCGCACGCCGATCCAGTGGGAAATGGCGGAGCGCCGCCCCCAGGTTGCGCCTTACTACCGCGCGCTGGCGGCGCTGCGGCGCGCGCATCCGGCGCTCACGCGCGGCGCGGTGCACTGGCTGCGCAATGGCGATGAGCAGCGCGTCGTCAGTTTCGAAAGGACCAGCGCGGGCGAAACCCTGGTGGTCGTGATCAACCTGTCTTCGCAGGAGTTTTCGGGAATCGTGGCAACGGGGTCGGGCAAGTACCAGGACATCACGCCCGACCTGATGAACGGCGCTGTGCCCGGGACGCAACGCGCCGTTGCGTTGCCGGCCGTGTTCCTCGCGCCCTGGGAATTCCGGGTTTTCAGCAGGGCGGCGCCCTGAATACGTATGCATGAGATTGCCAAGAGTGGGCTCCTGCCAACATCCTTGATGACAAGAATTTTGCAAACCGTTTCTTTGCGGGATCGCGCATTCGCGCGGAACGACAACTAATAGTTAGGGGGTTTCGAGTGAAGACTTTCAAACAGAAGGGTAATCGCACCAAGCCGATCCAGCGCCGCCCGCAGGGCGAGGTTACCGCGGTGGCGGGATGTGCCATTTTCCTCATGGGCGGGAGCGCTGTCATGGCGCAGGACCAGTCTGCCGGCGCCAGCGCCGAAGATATCCAGGAAGTGCTGGTCACCGGCATCCGCAAGAGCATCCAGGATTCGATCAACGCGAAGAAGCTCGACTCCTCGATCGTCGAGGTCGTCTCCGCCGAGGACATCGGCAAGCTGCCGGATTCCTCCATCGCCGAATCCATCGCGCGACTGCCGGGTATTGCCGCGCAGCGCACCAACGGGCGCGCCCAGACGCTGTCGATCCGTGGCCTGGGGCCCGACTTCACCGTTACGACGTTCAACGGCCGCGAGCAGGCGACGACCAACGACAACCGCACGGTCGAATTCGACCAGTACCCGTCGGAGCTCGTCACGCAGGTCAAGGTCTACAAGACGCCCGACGCCGGCATGGCGTACCAGGGCATCGCGGGCACCACTGATATTTCCACCGTACATCCGCTTTCGTACGACGGTCGCCGCACGGCGGTGACCTATCGTCGCGAACAGAACGAGCAGGACGTCAACATTCCGGGCCTGACGCGCAACGGCAATCGCGCCAACCTCACGTACATCGATCAGTTCCGCGATCACACGCTGGGCGTGGCTTTCGGTGTCGCTTACAACAAGAGCCCGTACCAGGCGCAGACGAAGGAGCCGTGGGGTTACGCGGATTCACCGACCGGTGCGGGTCAGAAGATCATCGGCGGCGACAAGAGCGGTGTGCAGTCGTCGTTCTACGAGCGCATGGGTTATCTCGGCGTCGTCGAGTACCAGCCGAACGACACCGTGCACATGCTGCTCGATGCCTATCACTCCGATTTCAAAGAGCTGCAGACCATCCAGCGCGTCGAGTACGGCACCATCTGGGCGAATCCTACGACGCCGGTCTCGAATCCCGGTGAGCTCGACGAGAACAACCGCGTGGAATCGGGCACGTTCGACAACGTGCCGTTCACGGTCATCGAGAATTACAACAACGACCGCAACGCCAAGATCGATTCGATCGGCCTCAACTCCGACTTCAAGCTGAGTGAGAGCTGGAACCTGAACGCCGACCTCAGCTACTCGAAGGTCGAACGCGACGATCTGCGTCTCGAATCGACCGCCGGTGTGGGCAAGGTCGGCGATGCCACCTTCCCGACCGTCACGGACAACATCTCGTTCACGACTGGTTCCGATGGCCGCAGTTACTTCGCGCCGACGATCAACTACAGCGACTACGGAGCGGTGCAGTTGTCCGATCCCGGCTCCTGGGGTGGCGGTACGCGCCGCTCAGGTTTCATCGGGCACCCGGAAATCAACGACGAGATCAAGGCCATTCGCCTCACGGCCACGAAGAAGCTCGAAGGCTTCCTGAGCGAAGTGAGCTTCGGCGTGAACTACGCCGATCGCGAGAAGAGCAAGGATCCGTTCCAGAGCCTGTTGTACCTGCCGGGCAACATCTCGCATGCCCCGGTGCCGGAGGCGTATCAGACCGGCGTCACCAACGGCGCGTTCTTCGGCCTGGCGAACGGCGTCGTCAGTTACGACGCCATCGGCCTGTTGAAGAGCGGCTTCTGGCAGCCGATCGATGCGGCCATCGATCCGAATGCGGGCGCTGGCGATCGAATCTACGACGTGACCAACGCGTGGACGGTCAATGAAAAGCTCACCACGGCTTACGTGAAGGTGGGTATCGACACTGAACTCGGCAGTCTGCCCCTGCGCGGCAACATCGGCGTGCAAAGCGTCACCGCGGATCAGAATGCCCTGGTCGGCTATGTCAACGGTGATACGACCGGAGTCGCGGTGCTCGATGTCACGTACCGCAACGAAGGCGCCAAGTACACGGACATCCTGCCAAGCATGAACCTCGCGCTCGAACTGCCGCACGACCAGAAGTTGCGCATCGGTGCGGCCACGACGGTCGCGCGTCCGCGCATGGACGAAATGGGCGGTGGCAACGGTTACTCCGTGACCCCCGACACCGGCACACCGACGCAAGGTCCGAACGGCGAGTTGCTGTATTGGAACCGCAATGGCGGCGGCAACCCGGAGTTGAAGCCGTGGAAGGCGAACACCTTCGACCTGTCGTGGGAGAAGTATTTCAACGAGAACCAGGGCTACTTCGCGCTGGCGGCGTACTACAAGAAGCTCACGACGTACATCGTCAACGAGTCGTTCCTGTTCGATTTCACGGGCTTCGAACTACCGATTGGCGACTACACGCAGGCCGATACCAACCGCTTCGGTGTCGCGACCCACAAGATCAACGGCAGCGGCGGATACATCAAGGGCGTCGAAGCAACGCTGTCCCTGCCGTTCTCGACATTTACCCAGTCGCTGAACGGCCTGGGGCTCATCGTGAGCGCGGCGAAGAACGAATCGTCGATCAAGATCAACGGTGCCGACAGTGAGATCCCGGGCTTGTCGAAGACCGTGATCAACACGACGCTGTACTTCGAGAAGGCGGGTTTCTCGGCGCGTGTGAGCAACCGCAAGCGCGGCGAATTCATCGGCGAAGTGCCGCAATTCGATGCCACGCTGCAGCTGAACACCGTCGCGGCGGAATCGATCTTCGATGCGCAGATTGGTTACGAATTCTCCGACGGGCCGATGGAAGGCTTGAGCGTCAGCCTGCAAGGCACGAACCTCACGGATGAACCGTTCCAGCTGACCCAAGTCGGCACGCCCTCGAGGGACCTGATCAAGTACCAGACGTACGGCGCGAATTACTCGGTGGCACTCACGTACAAGTTCTAGTCGATACGCTGCTTCCAAACCTGACACCCGCCGGCAGCGCTGCCGGCGGGTGTTTTTTTTGAGATGCTAGACCCATGAATCGCGAGGTCAGGTCAGTTGTCATTGCGGGCGGTGGAACAGCCGGCTGGATGACTGCGGCCGCGCTCGCGCGCGTCATGGGGCCGCGGCTCACCATCACTCTGGTCGAATCCTCCGAGATCGGCATCGTCGGCGTGGGCGAGGCCACGATTCCCGCGATCGCGCAGTTCAACCGCATGATCAAGATCGACGAGGACGACTTCCTGCGCCACACGCAGGGCACGTTCAAGCTCGGCATCGAGTTCGTCAACTGGTGGGAGAAGGGCCACACGTACATGCACGCGTTCGGCCCGGTCGGCCGCGATCTTGCGTATATCCCGTTTCATCACTATTGGCTCCGGGACCAGGCATCCGGTACCGCGGGCTCACTCTGGGACTACAGCCTCAACTGGATCGCGGCCAAACAGTCGCGTTTCGCGCGGCTCGAAAAGATCCCCGATACGCCGCTCGCGGGACTTGCGTGGGCGTTCCATTTCGACGCCTCGCTCTACGCCGCCTATCTATCCAGGTTCGCGCAGGCGCTGGGGGTGCGGCGCATCGACGCGAAGATTGCCGGCGCACTGCAGACGCCCGACGGCGACGTTCGTGCGCTCAAGCTTGAAGACGGGCGCGAGCTCGCGGCGGACTTCTTCATCGACTGCACGGGATTCCGCGGGCTGCTGATCGAGCAGGCGCTCAAGACCGGCTACGACGACTGGACGCACTGGCTGCCCTGCGATCGCGCGCAGGCCGTGCCGTCATCTAACACCAGCCCGCTAACTCCGTATACGCGCGCGACTGCGCTCGAAGCCGGTTGGCAGTGGCGCATTCCTTTGCAGCACCGCACGGGCAATGGCCACGTCTATTCGTCATCGTTTACTACGGATGAACGCGCAGGCGAGCTGCTGCTCGGGAATCTCGACACGCCCGCCTTGGTGGAGCCGCGGCTCATCAAGTTCACGACGGGCCGGCGCAAACTACTCTGGAACCGCAACGTCGTGTGCATGGGTCTCGCCAGCGGCTTCCTCGAGCCGCTCGAGTCCACCTCCATCCACCTGATTCAGGTCACGATCCAGCGGTTGATCCTGCATTTTCCGCATCTCGGCAACGTCGAGGAGCGGCGTCGGGAATTCAATCGCGCGGCGGCGGCGGAGTACGACTACATCCGCGATTTCATCATCCTGCATTACCACGCCAACAACCGCGTGGGCGAACCGTTCTGGGATGCGTGCCGGAACATGTCGATTCCGGACTCCCTGCGTCACCGCATCGAGTTGTTCCGCGAGAGTGCCGGCATCTTTTGCGCGACTGATGATCTGTTCCAGCTCACGAGCTGGCTGCAGGTGCTGTGGGGGCAGGGCATTCGGCCGCAGACCACGCATGCGTTCGTCGAGGCCGTGTCACAGAAGGATCGTGCCGGTTACCTGGATGATCTGCGCAAGCTGATCGGCCAAGCCGCGCGCGCGCTGCCGGGCCACGCGGAGTTCATCGCCAGGCATTGCGCAGCGACGCCGCCCAGCGCTGGCTGAGCGGCGTCGCTACAAGTCACCTCGGGCCGAAGCAGGGCTCGATGAACACCGCGGTCGTGCGTGCGGGGACCGTGAACGTGCCGGTACTCTTCTGGAATTTCGACTTGCGCACCACCGGATCCTGCGAGAACGCCTGGACGGGATGCAGTAACAGCGATTGCTTCCTGAAGGCAGGATCGCTGAATGATTGCGGCTGCGGCGTGGCGTTCACCAGCACGACGGCCTCCGACGCGCCCAGGCAGAACCGGTCGGTGTTTGCGATCCGCTCCACGATGAGCCCGGGGATCTGCGCGGGGCCGACGTTGTAGAAGCTCACGGCCTTCTTGATCTCATCGGCCGAGCGCAGGCGGAACAATTTGCTGGTCTTGCGAATGACCAGCATCTCGAGCATGTGCCGGTAGGTTCCTTCGATGTCTTTCGCCGTGGGTTTCAGATTGGGATCGGCGAGCGCGGGCCCGATCACGGACCAGTCGCTCTCGTTGCCGTTGGCAGGCGGCAGACCCACGCCCCAGTTATTCGACTTCAACGTCCAGTCGATGCGGTTGAACCAGTCGCCGGAGTCGTAGCTGTTACGGTCAGCGGATTTGGAACGCAGAATCTCGTCGCCGGCCATGAAGAACGGCACGCCCTGCGAGAGCGCCACGATATCGAGGCCGAGCCGGTGCATGCGCACGCGGTCGGCGCGCGGCACCGTGGAACTCAGCTTGAGGTTCATGGCGTCGAACCAGTCCGGATCGTCGTGCACGCCGATGTACTGGAT
>DATHJZ010000220.1:0-17724 GCA_035286365.1 Steroidobacteraceae bacterium
TACCAGAAGCTCGAGACCGACGGCTATCCGCGCGTCGACTTCTACAACATCCTCGGCAATACGTTCACCACCACGCAGCCGCAGGTCGATCCGGGCGAACGCGGCCAGGTGACGCAGCTTGACGAAGGCCTCACCGACGAATTCAAGATGGGCGACCTCAAGCTCGAGTTCGGCTTCGGCGAGATCGGGCTGACCAGCGTCACGACCTACATCGACCGCCAGGTCGAGGTCGATCGCGATGCCAGCCAGCTCACGGGCAGCGTCACGTTCGACGTCGGCGGCACCGACGCGGAAGTGCGACTCAATTCGCCGCTCATCGATGAGACCGACATGCAGGTGTTCAGCCAGGAACTGCGGCTCGCCTCGACCGGCGAAGGACCGTTCCAGTGGCTCGCGGGCGCGTTCTACCAGACCGCCGATCGCGACTACGCGCAGACGCTGCCGACGCCCGGCTACGATGCCATCCTGCCGCGCGGCACGGGCGCACCGGTGGACACGCCTTACTACTCGCGGCTGTCGTACGACTTCTCCCAGTTCGCGGCGTTCGGCGAGGCGACCTACCGCTTCAATCCGCAGTGGGCGATCACCGGCGGCCTGCGGTACTACAACTTCGACGAGGACCGCGTCATCACGATCGCGGGCGCGTTCGCGGACCTGCCGCACTTCGACGAGCTCGGCTCGACCAGCTCCGACGGCGTTTCGCCGCGCGTGATCCTGGCATTCAGCCCTAGCAAGAGGGCCCAGTTCACGGCACAGGTGGCGCGCGGCTTTCGCCTCGGCGGCATCAATGATCCGCTGAACGTCACGCTGTGCCAGGGCAACGATATCGACACCTACGGCGGGCACCCTACCTGGGACGACGAGAAGGTGACGAACTTCGAGCTCGGCGCCAAAACCCGGTTCGCGGATGGCCGCGTGACGTTCAACGCCGCCGTGTTCATGAGCAAGATCGACGGCCTGCAGGTGGTCGCGGACGCGGGCTCGTGCTCCTCGCGCATCATCCTGAACGCCGATGCCGAGTCGAAAGGTGCGGAAGTCGAACTGTTCCTGCGTCCCGACGAACACTGGGACATCGGCTTCTCCGCGACGTACGCGGATGCCGAGATCACCGAGTCCCAGATCGATCCCAACTCCGGCGTCGCCATCGGCGGTATTCGCGACGGCAACCGACTGCCGACTTCGCCGAAGCTGCAGGCGGTCGCGACGCTCGCGTACAACTGGCGGCTGGGCTCGTCTCTCGAGAGCTACGTGCGGCTGACCGGGCAGCACGTCGGCTCGTCCTTCACGCAGGTTGCCGACCAGGAGGCGAACTTCGGCGTGATCCGCGTGCCGCCGCCCGTGGCGGATGGATCCGCGCGCCTGATCCCGTTCGGTGACCCGGACGTCACGCGCATCGATTTCGATCCCGAGCTGCCGTCGTATGACATCGCCAACCTGCGCTGGGGCCTGCGCACCGATCGCTGGGAAGGCGGCGTATTCGTCAACAACCTGTTCGACGAACGCGCGTTCCTGGCGGTGGACCGCGAACGCGGCCGCAGCGCGCGCGTGGCGTATCTCACCAACATGCCGCGCACGATCGGCGTGAACTTCCGCATGAACTTCTAGTTAGACAGGGTGCCGGGCGCCGCCCGGCACCCTATGCCGCCGGGCGCGGCGGAATGTTCGGGTTCAAATGAAACAGGTTGGTGGGGTCGTACTGCGTCTTGAGATCGACCAGCCGCTTCATGTTGAGACCATACGCCGCGACCAACTTGGCATCCGCATCGGGGGCGAGATTGAGATTGGCGTAGATGCCGCGCGCGAACGGCTCGAAGCCTTTCCACGTGGCCTTCTGCCAGGCCGTTCTCTCGGCGGCCTTGCCCGGTTCCTCCCAGGACGCGCGCACTACGACATTGAACGGCGCCGTCCGGTTCGCGAAGGCGGTGGCGTCCGCGCCCACGCGCGCAATCGCGCCGCCCGTCTGGGTGAGGCTCACCTTGCCAAGCTCCGCGCCCGGCTGCTGGATACTGCGCAACGCGTGATCTAACAAAGCCGGCTCCAGTTTGAGCACGCCCGCGCCGTTCATGTAGTAGCCGCGTCCGCGCGGCGAATCGCCGTCGTGCTCGGATTGCAGCGTGACGAACGGACGTGCGCCCACATTGTCGCGGGTCGTCTTGCCGGCCTTTCGCAGCGCCTCGATGTCCTTCTGCGCGTCTTTCGCGGTTCCGCAGTGGCAGACGTTCAGCATCAACTGACGGTTGCCCTGCGCATCGCACTCGAGCACCGGATCCATCCACAGTTCGTCGGGCGCGCGCACGGCGAAGTCCGCCAGGAAATCGAGCATCCCGCGCGCCTGGGCGATGGGAAATACGAGATCGCCGCCGATCACGTCGGATCGCAATTCATGCAGGCCGAACTCGAAAGACGTCACGACGCCGAAGTTTCCGCCGCCGCCGCGGATCGCCCAGAACAGATCCGGGTTCTCCTGCGCATTGACCTTGCGCAGCTTTCCATCCGGCGTGACGAGGTTTGCGCCGAGCAGGTTGTCGATAGATAGACCGAACTTGCGCGCCAGCCGCCCGGTCCCGCCGCCGAGCGACAGGCCGGCCACACCCGTGTGCGAAACGGTACCCGCCGGCACGATGAAGCCCGCTTTCTGGACCGCGCGGTCCATGGTGCCGAGCCACACGCCCGGATCCACGCGCACCGTGCGCAACTTCGCGTCGACCTGAACACCCTGCATCGGAGCGAGGTCGATCATCAAACCGCCTTCGCACACCGAGTGTCCCGGCAGGCTGTGCCCGCCGCCGCGCACCGCGACCAGCAAGTCGTGAGTGCCGGCAATCTGCACGGCGTTGACGACGTCGGCGGCATCCTTGCAGCGCACGATCGCCGCCGGATGGCGATCGAAGGCGCCGTTCCAGATGTGACGTGCCTGCTCGTAGCCGTCGTCACCGCTCAGCAGCAGCGATCCCTGCAGTCCCGATCGCAATTCGGAAACTTCCGCGCCGGTAAGGATCAGTTGTTTGCCGGTTCGCGACAGGATCGGCAGATCGCCGGAGGCTGCGGCACGGGCTCGAGTGGAGTAGGCGCTGACGGCGAGCGCCAGCGACGAGGCGACGAACTCTCTTCTTTTCATGTGGAACTCCCTGTGCGCCAGAGAGTATTCCTGCGCGACCGTGGCGACAACATCATCGTCGGTCCGCGGTCTCGTGCTTCGCGCTGAAGTGAGAATAGACGCCATCTGCTGTGCTGTCTTACGGGCGCTTCCCAAGTTAGATTCGCGCATGGATTTTGATGCGATTCGACCACTGGTCACTGGCTGTATAGGCGCGATGCTCACTGCATGGCTAACGAGCCGTTGGGCTCGTTTCGTGCCACGCGACTATCTGGCCAAATCTGGAGAACGCCTGCTAGAAGAAAATCGCAGTGTCATCTGGATCTGCAATGCGCTATTTCTTTTGTCTGTCGCAACTGGAATTGTACTTTTCAAGGCAAACATTTTCGCGAGCAACAACTGGTGGGGGCCGCGTTAGTCTTCGGTTCCGGAGTCGTAGTACCGATGCTTGTACTGCTTTTGCTTGGGGTCAGGCATGACAGCAGGCGCATGACCGAGGCTTTCGTTGCGCTTGCAATCGCGAGCAAAACCCCAGTCGCAGTGGCTTGGATCATGCTTGCAATTGGCGCAGCGTGTTTTCTGGCTGGATTGAGCTGGGCATTTTCTCTTTTATGAAATTGACCGAGCGCACCCAAGACGCTATCCGGCGTTCGCGCATCACCAAGGGCCGGTAAAGTTGCGACGGCTAATGCACCGCGCGGTTCTGTTGCTCTGCCTTCGTGCTCAGGCTGAAGCGCGGCTCGACGGCCTTCAACTTCCCCATCGCCAGCTCCGCCGCATAACGCCCGACTTCCGGCCCATGTTTGAATCCATGCCCGCTTCCCGCACCCACTAACAACACATTGTTCGCAGTCGGATGCCGGTCGATCAGCAGGTCGCCATTCGAGCTGTTCTCATACTGGCAAACCCGTTCCTCATTGAGCGGCGCACCGGCGAGCCCGGGAAATCGCTTGGCGAGATAGGCACGCGCATCGGCGAGAGAACCCGGCGAAGTAACGCGATCGCCACGATCCGGATCGATGGGCGGGCCATGCTTGTCATTCGCGATCTTGAAGCCCCGACCCTCGAGATCGGGCATTCCGTAAAAGATGTCGCCGGCGTTGAAGTCGGCCCAACCGGGCAGGGCGCCGGCGCCAAAGCGCGCGTCGCCCGCGGGCACGCCGAAGAAGAACACTTCCTGGCGCGTGGGAAAGATGCGCGGCCCGAGCAGGTGCGCGAATACCTTCGGCAACCACGGGCCGCACGCAAACACGTAGTTGGCCGCGGACACGGAAGATCCATCCGACAACGCAATCGAACTCAGCGGCTTCGACGCGTCCGGTGGCTTCACGGCGCCGACGCGGTACTCGCCGCCGGCCTTCACGAACTGCTTCACCAAAGTCTGCACAGCGCGCCGCGCCATCACCACGCCGAACCCGGGCTCCAACAACGCGACCTCGATGTCTTTCCAGTTCGCCTGCGGGTAGCGCTGCTCGAGCGCGGCGCGATCGAGTTCCAACGTCGTCAGCTTCAGGCGGCGATGCACCTCGAGCGACTGATCGACATAGGCCTCGCGCTTCGGAAAGAAGAACAGCACGCCGATCTGGTGCAGGATCGGCAGCCCTGAAAGATCCGACAACCACTTCCACTGCGGCAGCGAGTCAAACGCAAAGCGCGTGTATACCTCATCGCTGCCGTACGAACCGCGCGTGAGCCGTGACTCGCCGCCCGACGACGCGCGCGCATGCGCGGCGCCGAACGCATCGAGCAGCAACACGCGCTGGCCGGCCTTGCGCAGATGCCACGCGGTCCAGGCACCGAACACGCCGGCGCCGATCACGACCGAATCCCAGGCCTTTTGCTTCTCCATCTTCTTGTCCTCGGCGCGTGTCGCCCCGGCGACGCCCGCGGCGAGCGCCGTCGCGATCGCCCCGCGCCGCGTTACCTTCAAGGATGACCACCTACCGCGCCTTCCTTGGCCACCGAGCTCATCGCGCGGTTGCTCACACCGGGCGCGGGTTCTCCCTCACCCGCCGGCGGCGGACTGTCGAGCGCATGCAGGAAGGCAACGACGTCGCGCAGCTGCGTACGGGTCAGCACCTGGCCGTAGATCTCGGGCATCGACGACGGCGCAACCGTGCGCTGTTTCACCTGCTTGGGGTCCACCGTCACCGTGGTGCCATCGGCATGCTTGAGCACGATCTGCGTGGCGGACTCGCTCGCCACCGAACCGGTCTCCGTCTCGCCGCTCTTGAGCGCCAGCGTGACGATGTCGAAGCCGGCGGCAATGTGCGCGCTCGGCTTGACGATGGATTCAAGTAGATAGGCGGCCGACTTGTCCTTGCCGATGAGCGACAGGTCCGGACCGGCTTCGCCGCCTTCACCGAAGGCCTTGTGGCAGCGCGCGCAGGGCAGGACCGGGTTTTCGTAGAACTGGTCTGCGCCGCGCCGCGGGTCTCCGCCCGCCAGCGCGAAGGAATACGGCGCGAGCGCATCGCCCTTGGCGGTCCACGCGGCCTGCTGTTTCTGCCAGCGCGCCTTCACCGCGGCGTCGTCGCTCTTCTCCACGGCTTCGATCAGTTCGACCTGCGCGCCCGGCTGCACCTTGCCGGCGGCGAGCTGATCGATGGAGCTCACCAGCAGCTTCGATGCCTCGGGGCCCTTCAGCTGCGCCATCGACAGGAACGCCGCACGTTGCTCGGCCTCGGAGCCGGTGACGGCGTACTTGCGCACCATGGGCAGCGCGCGCTCTGGCGAGCGATGCGCCACGATCTGCAGCGCCGCGAGCCGCAGCGACGCGAGGCTGGATTTCTGAGCGGCATCGATGCCGGGCAGCACGTCGTCGGCGCCTAATCCATCGAGCGTCGTGAGCGCACTGTTGCGCACGGATTCCGGCGCCTTCTCGTTGCCGACTACAGCAATCAACGCGGGCGCGGCGGCACTCAGGCGCAGCGTGCCGATGGCTTCGACCGCGGCGAGCTGCACCGGCTCCGGTGCGCTGCCTAACAACTTGGGCGCGATCGCCGCCACTGCATTCGCGGCCGCGGCGCCATCGCGCTTGGCCAGCGGTCGGAAAATGCCGACGATTCGGTCGCGCTGTGGCACTTCGGCCCACAGGCCGAGCTGCATCAGCGCTTCAGCACGCATGGTGTCCGTGGCGGTTTCGCGCAGCGCGTAGTCCGCCAGAACTTTTGCGTTGCCGGCCTGGCCCAGGCGGTAGTTCGCGTTGATGGCGCGCTCTACATACGCCTCGTCCTTGGGTTGAACGCTGGCAAGTCTGCCCGCCAGCGCGCCGTAAGCGGCTTCCACCGGCACATCGTTGATCGCCTCGGCCGCTTCGCGTGCGATGTACGTATCCGCGTCGTCCAGGAACCCGGCCAGGCCCGCGTCTTTGAGCTCGCGATAGGCCAGCACGACACCGAGCCTCACGGCCGGCGACGCATCCTTCGCGGCTGCGTCGAGCGTGGCGTTCTTCCCGATCAACGCGAGCGCATGCGCGGCGGCAAACCGCAGGTAGGCATCCTTGTTGTCGTTGGTCTTGAGCATCGCGAGCAATGCGGGCGTCGACTTCGCGTCCTTGAATTTGCCCAGCGACTGCGCCGCGAAGAACTGCACGCGCGGCTCGGCGTCGGTCAACGCGGTCACCAGCACTGTTTGGGCGGACGCTGCCTTGATGTCCCCCAGACCCTTCGCGGACTGCGCGCGCACTTCCGGATCGGCGTCCTTCAACAGCTTCACCAGCGTGGGCGCGACTTTGCTGCCCTTGCGGCCGAGCTGCGTGAGCCCCCATACGGCGTGCAGTCGCGCCAGCGGGCTGGCGTCCTTGTTGTTCGCCACCGCCGTCAACACCTTGACGCTGCCGTCACCGCGCGCGGCCAGCTCGAGCTGCGCCTCGAGGCGCGCGCGCCGGTCGGCGTGCGAGAGCAGGGCGGTGAGCGTCTTCGTATCCTTGTCCTTGAATCCTTCCGCCAGTAGTTTGGCGAGGTCGGCGCTGATCTTTGCCTGCGCCGGATCCGTCTTCACCGGCGTGATGCCGTAGATGCGGCCCTTCTGCGATTTCGGCCAGCCGTCGACCCAGTCGGCCACATACAGCTTGCCATCCGGACCGAATGTCACGTCGGTCGGCAGGATGCCGCCCATGAACTGCTGGCTGCTGGTGGGCGAGAACGACGCGCCATTCTGCTTGATCGTATAAGTCTGGATGCCGCTGCGCGCGATGCTGCCCTTGAAGTGGGTGATGAAGAAATGTCCGGCGTATTCGGGCGAGAGCCCCGTGCCCGGGTAGTACGTGAGTCCCGAGGGACCATCTTCGATGTTGCAGATCGGCGGCAGTAGATAGGCAGGACGCCCCTCGAAGCGCGGCTTCCACAGGCCCTCGCGAATCCACGGTCCGCCTTTGCCCATGGGCGGATGCTGGTAGCCGACGCGCCAGCCGTTGTCGCCACCCTCGACCAGGTACACCAGGCGCTCCATGTCGGCCTGGTCGCTGTCGTTGTCGCCGGTGAAGAGGTTGCCGTGCTCGTCGAACACCAGTTCCTGCGGATTGCGCAGGCCGTGCGCGAACATCTCGAACTCCGTGCCGTCCGGATTGGAGCGGAACACCGCACCTTCATCCGGGTAGTCGACGACCTGGCCTTCCTTGCCCTTGACGTGGGCGCCACGGTCGCCGATCGAGTAGTACAGCTTGCCGTCGTTCCCCATGGCCAGGCCGTGGAAATCGTGCCCGGTGAAATTGAAGCGCACGCCGAAGCCGCGCAGCAGCTCGGTCTTCTTCACGGCGCCGGCGTCGCCTTCCAGCAACCACAGGCTCGGGATATTCGTGAACCACACCTGGCCGTGACGCGCCAGCACGCCCGACGCGATGCCGTCGAGCTCGCTGTTGAAGCCGTCGGCGTACACGCTGCTCTTGTCGGCAACGCCGTCGTGATTCGTGTCTTCCACCAGGCGGACCACCTCGCTCTCGATGGCGAGATTCTTGGCCTCGGCGCCAAACACCTTGTGCTGGATTTCCGCGCGTTCCTCGATCGTGCGTGCGGCGAGATCGAGCTCGAGCATCCCCATGTAATCGCGGATGTCGATCACGCTGGTGCGGTAGCGATAGGTCTCGGATACGAACAGCCGGCCCTTTTCATCGAAGTCGATGGCGACGGGGTTGGCGAGCATGGGCTCGGCCGCCCACAGCTTGGCCTGCATGCCCGCGGGCAGCGAGAAGCGCTTGAGGGCGAGCGTCGCATCGTCCGAGGCCGGATCCATGACCGGCGTTGGCAGGCGCTCGAACTTTTCGAGCTCCAGCGTCTGCGAGGAAACGGTCGAAATACCGGCAACGAAAAGAACCGCAAGGCGGGAAATTAGAACGGAAGGTTTCATGGGATCCCGATTGTTTTGAAAGGGCGCAACGGACGGCGAACTATATATGGATGTGGCGCATCTGAGAGCGGGTGCGGCGCTTGAAGTTAAGGTGAATAGAGTGAATTCTGGCGCGCATGAAAGGTCCGGAGTCGCACCAGGCCATGCCAACGCTTACGGTTGCGGTAATTGGCGCGCTAATTGCTGGCGGTCGCCCGCTCACGATCCACGGCCGGTGGCCGGAGAACCTCGAGGCTGGCGCATCCCCTGACGACCGCGCGGATTCCATGCCCGGTCCGGCGTCGGGCCTGCGCCAACACGAATGGCCCAGACACGGGGGCTGCCGCGGCCCCGACGACCCCGGGTACTGCCGCCGCGCGCGCGCGCCGGGGCACGGGCTCGCAGCCGCGTTGCGTTCCAGACTAACTACTCGGCCGGGCCGATGAACGCGCAGTTGCGCGAATTGTTCGTCGCTTACGGCGTGACCGCGTTCGCGATGCTCGCGGGACTGCTCGCGATGCGTGCCGACGCGCGCGCGTACTGGCGCTGGCCCGTGTATTCGGCCATGGCGATGGTGCTCGGCGTCGTCGCGTGGAACCTGCTGCGCCGGCACGCACTGCCATCCGACTGGACGAGCACGCACGCGAACACGCTTTATTACAGTGCGTTGACGCTGTACGCAGTGGTTGGTGCCGCGCTCGGACTCTTGCTCGGGAGACTCACGGGGCGTAAAACGCCGGGGTCAGACCCATAAGGAAATAACATGAGCACATCGAAGAAGAAAAAACCCACCAAGGCGGAGATCGCGAAACTGCGCAAGGCGGTCAACGCGGTCACCAAGGAATTCTTCAAGAGCTACGGTGGCAAGGGTGGCTACAACTATCTGCTGGTCGGTCCCGGTCCGATTCCGCCGCCGAAGCTCGAGATCGACATCCTCAACCTCGCGACGAAGGATTGACTACTTCGGGCCTGGAATCTCGACCCCGGTGAAATACGGTTCGCGGCGCGCGTGCCACGTGGCACGCCAGCCGCGCTTCCATGCGGTCTGCAGCGCCGCGGTGGCTGCGTCTTTCTTGCCCTGCAGGCTGAGCGATTCCGCCCGCAGCAGATACAGGCCGTAGTGCCGGCCGCCGTTCTTCTCGTAGGTGTCGAGCATGCGATCGAGGCCGGCGAGTAATTTCATCGCCTTGTCCCGGTCGCCGCCGTCCAATTCGATGGCGGCGTGCACCAGCGCCACCGAGTATTCGTAGCGGATCTGGCTGCCGTCATACAGGTCGATGCCGTACAGCGGCAGAATCCGGTGCGCATGCGCCAGCGTCGCGCGGGCTGCGGCGGTGTCGTTCGCCATGAGTTGCATGCGGATGAGTTCGGCGAGATCCGCACTGGTCTGCGCCATCGGGGCCACGTCGTGCCGGGACAGCCAGGCCTTCAATGCGTCGGCGCCGCCCGCCGCGAAGACGAGGTTGGCCTCGCGCGCCTGCGAGAAGAAGCTTTCATCGGCCGGCAATGACGCAAGGACCGCTCGAGCCTCATCGATTTTTCCGAGGGAGATCAGAAGCTCCACCTTCTGATCGGCGACCGAGGTGTCCTTGGGCGCGAGCTCCTGTGCCGCGTTCACCCACTTGAGCTGTTCCAATGTGTCGCCCTGCGCGCGCGCGATCCATGCCGTCGCCAGCGGGCCCCACAGATTGGTGGGTTCGAGACTGCGGGCGCGCTCGCAGGCGGCGCGCGCCTGGTCGAACTCGGCGAGATCAACCAGCTCCATGCAGCGGAACACGTGCGAGATGAAATCGAGCGGATCGAGGCTCGCGGCGATCGAGAAGTGTTTCAGCGCCTCTTCGGGATCGGCGCGCCGATCGTAGACGTTGCCGAGGAAACGAAAGCTCGACGCATCGTTCGGATTCGCAGCGATGGCCCGTTTCAGGATCGGCAACGCCTCGTCGGTCCTGAACATCTCGTTGAGCAGCCAGCCCTTCACCGCCAGTGCCTCGGGCAGTACCGGGTTCAGCGCCAGCGCGTGGTTGATCATGGGCTCGACTTCGACCGACACGTCTTCGAGCGGCGCGCGATTGAGCGACAGATCGTTGAGCAGGGTCTCCGCCAGGCCCACGTGCGCCAGCGCGTAACCCGGATCGGCGGCGACCGAGCGGCGGAAGAACTCCGCCGCCTTGATGTTGTCCTCGGCGGTGCGCTTGTTCTGGCGCGCGCGGCCGAGCAGGTAGAGCTCGTAGGCCTCCATCTTTTCCGGCTGGCGCTGCGCCCATGTCTCCGCGATGTCCGCCGACAACTCCAGGTGCAACGCCTCGGCGACGGCGCGAGACACCGTGTCCTCGATGAGGAAGATATCGCCGATGGGCAGGTCGAAGGATCTGGACCACAGGTGCAGTCCGGTGTCGGCGGTGATCAGCTGCACCGTGATGCGCAACTGATCGCCCGAACGCCGTAGCGACCCTTCGAGCACGTGCGTGGCGCCGAGCTTGCGGCCGATTTCGCGCACGTCTTCGTCTTTGCCCTTGAACGCGAAGGCGGAGGTGCGCGCCACCACGCGCAGCGTGGGAATGTGTGCCAGCCAGTTCGACAATTCTTCGGTCAGGCCGTCGCACAGCGCCTGCTCGTGTTGATCGACGCTCATGTCGACGAGCGGCAGCACTACGATCGTGGGCAGGTTTTCGGGCGGTTTGTCACCCTGGAACCAGCCACCCGGCATTCGCCACGCGATCATGCCGAGCACGATGGCGGCGAGGACGCTGCCGAAACCCCACGCGAGGCGCTTGATCGGCGCGCGCCGGTCCGAGGCGCGGCGGCCGATGGCAGCGCCGGTCTCGAAGGATGTGGGCACGTATTCCGAGGGCAGGCTGGGCAGTGTCGGAACGGCAGGTTCCGGGTCGAGCGCGGCGATGAAACGGTAGCCCTTGCGCGGCAGGGTCTCGATGTAACGCGGGGTCTCGGCGTCGTCACCCAGCGCGACGCGCAGCTTGCGGACTGCGCTGTTCAGGCCGGTATCGAATTCGACCACGCCGGTCGGCCAGAGCCTGGCGATCAACTGCTCGCGGGTAACGACTTCACCCGGCCGCTCGACCAATTCCTCGAGAATCTGCAGCGGCTGGTCCTGCAGGCGATGGGTGTCGCCGTGCTTCGAGATCTCCCCCGAATTGAAGTCGATCTTCCAGCCGTCGAATCGGATTTCCCGCTTATCCATGCACCCGCCGCGTTCCCCGGCTTTCCCGGGGGGTGAATCATAGACAAGTCAGCGCGGGATCATCGTCCGTCCATCGCCTCCGGGGGCACTGCAGGGCGAAGCTGTCCCCCGTCGAAGCGAAAAACCAATCCCAATCAGGAGGAATAATGAACGTCACCGCGCAACGCAGCATTGCTCCCGCTTTCTCGCACCCGGAAAAGACCGGCCCCGGCCCGAAGCCGCCGCCGAAGCACCTTTCGGCGCGCGCGCTGACTGCGCTTGTTAGCCAATTGACGACCGGTTACCCCAATCCCGACGGCCCGGAGGATCCTCCGGGCCCGGTCGATCCCTATATCCGCCGGGCGCTGGAGCGTTCGGTGGTGGGGCAAGGTGCCGGCACCAATTTGTGGCGCGTCGTCGCGGAGAAGCATCCCGAGATCTGGGATGTCATCGGCGGCGATCCGCTGTCCCACGTAGCGCTCAATCCGCAGCCGCTGCCGCCGAAGTCCGCGTTCCTTGCCGCCGTGGTGCAGGAATTCACCGAACGCATGACGAATGTCAGCGAGCTGGCCGACCTCATCCCGCGGCCGGGGGGCGAAGCCGGGATCATTATTGTTGGGGGTCACGTCGCGAAGTTCGTCGATGAGATCTGCGGCAATGGCATGCGCATGAAGTGGCCGTTCCCGTGGCCCGCGCCGCCGTGGTTCACCGTACAGCTCAATGGGCCCGATCTCATCGTCATGGGCACGCAGTTTCAACAGTGCGCCGTGATAGCGATGGACCGCGATCTCGGCCGCACTTTTGCCGACGCGGCGCATGCGCTGCTAGAGGCAGGAGCCGCGCGACTGGTCTGAAGGTAGAGGGGACATTCCTGGTTTTTGTGGAAAAAAAGGGACGCGCCTGACCCCCCGCAGTTCGAATCATCCCCAATTCGACTAATAAGGCGCGTCTCTTTTTTTCCAGAAAACCAGGAATGTCCCCTTTTCCGTTACGCTGGCGCCACTGTCAGGGGGGTGGTGCATGTCGTTGGCTCGTCTCGCGCTGATCGTCTCAGCGGCCTTTGGAATTGCCGCATCTGCGCAGCCAGCCTCGACGATCCCCAGCATCGGCATCGCGAGCCCCGACGGCCGCATCCTGGTGAACGTGACCGTCGCCGCAGGCGCGGCAACTTACGCGGTCAGCTACGGCGGCCAGGAAATCCTGCGCAAGTCGCGCCTCGGCGTGGTCCGCGACGACGCGGATTTCTCGCAGGGGCTCGATGCCACCACTAACTACCTCGCGCGCGTCAACAAGCTCGAAAAGGTCGAGGACCGCTACGAGCTGCTGACCAGCAAACGCCGCCAGAACGTGTATCGCGCCAATCGCCGCGTACTCGAGCTCGCGAACCAATCCGGCGCGCGCATGGACGTCGAGTTCCAGGTGTCGAACGACGGCTTCGCGTTCCGCTACGTGTTCCCCGGAGCCGACGCGAAGATTCACAAGATCAGCCGCGAGACCTCGTCGTTCAATTTCCTCGCTGGTACCCGCGGCTGGCTGCAGCCCATCGCGGCGCCGCGCTCGGGCTGGAACGAATCGAACCCCTCATACGAGGAGTACTACGAGCGCGACATCCCCGTCGGCCAGCCCGCGTTGCTGGGCGGCGCCTGGGTTTTCCCGGCACTGTTCCGCTCGGGCGATACCTGGTTGCTGCTCAGCGAGACCGGCCTGCGGCGCAATTACTGCGGCTCGCGCCTGCTGGCCGCGCGCCGCAGCAGCGAATACTTCATCGATTTCCCCGGCCCGCTCGAAACCAGCAATGGCGGTGCGGTCACACCCGAATCCACGCTGCCGTGGATCACGCCCTGGCGCCTGGTCGTCATCGGCAGTCTCAAGACGATCGCGGAGTCGACGCTGGGTACGGATCTCGCCGATCCGCCGGCACGCGGCACCAAACTACTGCCGGCCCTTCCGGGCAAGGCCGCCTGGAGCTGGCCGTTGTTAGGCGACGATCAAACCGTCGTCAAGGTGCAGAAGCAGTTCATCGACTATGCCGCCGACATGGGCTGGCAGTACACGCTGGTCGATTCCGCCTGGGACCGGCAGATCGGCTACGACGGCCTCAAGGAGCTGGTCGCCTACGGGAAGCCGAAGGGCGTCAGGATCCTGATCTGGTACAACTCCGCCGGCGAGTGGAACACCACACCGCTGACCCCGCGCGACAAGATGCTGCCCGCGACACGGCTCGCCGAGTTTCAGAAGATCAAGGAAATCGGCATCGCGGGCGTGAAGGTGGATTTCTTCGCGGGCGACGCGCAATCGACCATAGCTTACTACCACGACATCCTCGAAGACGCCGCGCGCGTCGGGCTCGCGGTGAATTTCCACGGCGCCACGCTGCCGCGCGGCTGGCAACGTACCTACCCGAATCTCATGACGATGGAAGCCGTGCGCGGCATGGAATACAACACCTTCGAGCAGGAGAACGCGGAGCGCGGGCCGACGCACGACGCCATGCTGCCGTTCACGCGCAATGTATTCGACCCGATGGATTACACACCCGTCGTGCTGGACAAACTACCGCGCACCCAGCTGCGCGATTCCGCCGCGTTCGAGCTCGCGACCGCCGTGCTGTTAACCTCCGGCATCCAGCACTACGCGGAGATCCCGTCCGGCATGGGCAAGGCGCCGCCGTACGTGCGGGAGTTCCTGAAGCAGGTACCCGCGATCTGGGACGACGTGAAGTTCATCGACGGCTTCCCCGGCCAGTACGTCGTGATCGCGCGGCGCGCGGGCCGGACCTGGTACGTCGCGGGCATCAATGCCGAGACGCAACCACGCAAGATCAAGCTCGACCTCAAGGAGTTAGGCGTGACGAAGCAGGGCGTGATCATCACCAACGGCATCGATCCGCTGGGGTTCAAGAGCGAACCCTTTCCGCTCGAGAAAGGCGTTACAACGGATGAGATCACGATGCGGCCGCGCGGCGGCTTCGTGGTGACATTCGAATAGGGAGTCAAATGGTGGCGCGGAATTGGCGGAGCCGGCTTTGGGCCGCTGCGGTTCTGTCCGGTCTGACCGGCGCGGCCGCGTACGCCTACGACCCGGCGCCGCGGATCCCTCCCGCGCAGCTTGGTTTTGAGCTCACCGCCCACGGCATACCGTTCGGCTGGGTGGCGCGACCGCCGGAGACCATCGCCGCCGATTTCACGGTGAAACACGGCGGCAATGTTTCGCTGCGGCTCGAGCGCAAGGACCAGAGCCCGGGACAGTTCTCGACGGTGATTCGCGCGCTCCCAATCGACTTCGCGGGGAAAAAACTCGAACTGCGCGGCTGGCTGCGCAAGGAGGGCGCCGGCGTTCCGAGCTTGTGGATGCGCCAGGATGCGCACGACACGCCGGTGGCGTTCGCGGATATGAGCGCCGCGCCCGATGTTTCGGGCGAATGGGCGCAGTACTCGATCTCGTTCGAATTGCAGGATTCCACGACCGCGTTGTTCTTCGGTGTACGCCTGGTCGGGGCCGGAAAATCCTGGGCCGACGATCTCGAGTTGTTAGTCGACGGTCAGCCGATCGCGAGCTTGCCGCGAGTCGCCAGGAGCTCGGCCATCCTCGACGAGGACCAGCAATTCGCCGGCGGCTCCGGTCTCGTGCTCGCCCAACTGGACGACGAACAGGTGAAGAGCCTGGTGCTCATCGGCAAGGTGTGGGGATTCCTCAAGTACCACCACCCCGCGGTGACCGCCGGCAAGCGACACTGGGACTTCGACTTGCTGCGCAAGCTGCCCGTGCTGCTTGCGGCCGGCAAGGACCCGCTGGTGCGCAGTCTGCTGGTGGAGTGGATAGACAGCCTGGGAGCAGTGCCACCGTGCCAGCCGTGCGCGACGTTGCAATCGGACTCGCTGCAGTTGCCGCCGCGGATAGCCTGGATCGAGGATCCGGCCGTGCTCGGCAAGGAGCTGAGCCACCGCCTGCAGACCATCTACCGCGCACGCACGCCGGGCAGGCAGTTCTACGTGAAGCTCGCGCCGGGAGTGGGCAATCCGCTGTTCGAGAACGAACTTTTATACCCGCAGCTCAAGTTTCCCGACACCGGCTTCCAGGTGCTCGCGATCTATCGCTTCTGGAATGCAATCGAGTACTGGTTTCCGTACCGCGATCTGATCGACGAGAACTGGGATGCGGTGTTGGAGGACACGCTGCGCCGGGCCGCGCACGGAATCGGCTCGGAAAACTTCCAGCGCGAGATCACGCGGTTGATATCGCGCGTCGACGATGGCCACGCGAATCTCCTCGGGCCACAGCCGTTTCGCGAACCCGTGGGCGAGTGCCAGTTGCCCGTGAACCTGCGCTACCTCGAAGGCAAGTTCGTGGTGAAAAGCCTGTCGGCGGACGATGCCGCGGCGCGCGCATTCCGCGCGGGCGACGTGTTGATGGCACTCGGCGGTAAAGCCGTGGACGAGATCGTCGCGAGCGCACGCGACTCGTACGGCGCATCCAACGACGCGTGGCGCATGCTCTCCATCGCGCGCAATCTCACGCGTGGCCCCTGCGGCGCCGTGAGCGTGACCGTGCAGCGTGGCGGCGAGCAAAAGTTGGAGGCGCTGCGTGTGCCGATGTCCGCACTGCGGCTCGACGGGGCGGGGCGCAACGATCGGGCGGGCGAGACATTCCAGATGCTGTCGCCGGGTGTTGCCTATCTGAAGCTTTCTTCGATCAAGGCCGCGGACGTTGCGGGATACATCAAGCAGGCATCGAGCGCGAAATCGCTGGTGGTCGACATCCGCAATTACCCTTCGGACTTCGTCGTGTTCGCGCTGGGCTCGCTGCTGGTCGACACGGAAACCCCGTTCGCGACTTTCACGCTGGCCGATCTGTCGAACCCCGGAGCCTTCGCGTGGGGCGCAACGGTGTCATTGACACCGGCGGCGCCACACTTCGGCGGCAACGTCGCCATCCTCGTGGACGAATCGTCGATCAGCAACGCGGAATACACCGCGATGGCGTTGCGCGCGGCGCCGCGCGCACGAATCTTCGGTATGCAGAGCGCAGGCGCGGACGGCAATGTTTCGCAGATTCTCCTGCCGGGTAGATTGGGCGCCGGCTTGAGTGGCATCGGTGTGTTCTATCCCGACAGGCGGCCAACACAACGCCGCGGTGTGGCGCTCGATGTCGAGTGTCCACAGACGATCGCGGGCCTGCGCGCCGGCCGTGACGACACGCTCGCCTGCGCGCTCAAGGCGCTCGCCACGCGCTGAAAAGAAGAGTCGCCTCTTCTTGACATGTGACCAAAAGGTCACATATGGTTCGCACCATGGTCAACGACGATCTGGTGTTCAAAGCCCTGGCAGATTCCTCGCGCAGATTCCTGCTCGATCTGCTGCACAAGCGCGATGGCCAGACGCTCGGCGAACTCGAATGGGAATTGGAGATGACCCGCTTTGGGGTCATGAAGCACCTCAAGGTGCTGGAAGAGGCCGGCCTCGTCATCACGCGGCGCGCAGGCCGGGAGAAGCTGCACTTCCTCAACGCCGTACCCATTCGTCTCATCCACGATCGCTGGATCGATAAATACAAGGAGCGCGAACTGTCGGCGCTCGTCAACCTCAAAAAATCCCTGGAGAACGCGAAATGCCCCCCGTTGCGCAAGAGAGCCTGAGCCCGGCCGTGAATTCCACCACTCACATCCACGAGATCTACATCAAGGCCGAGCCCGGCGCGATCTGGGATGCCCTAACTAACTCCGAGTGGACCGCGCAGTATGGCTATCGTGGCTATTCCGAGTACGAAATGAAGCCCGGCGGCAAATTCATCTGCAAGGCGAACGCGCAGATGCAGTCGTTTGGACTGCCGGAAGTGGTCGTCGACGGCGAAGTGATCGAGGCGAATCCGCCCTACAAACTCGTGCAGACGTACCGCTTTCTGTTCAACGACGCGCACAAGGCCGAGGGTTTCTCGCGCCTCACCTGGGAGATCGTGCCGGCCGGCAAGGGCTTTTGCCGCCTCACTGTTACGCATGACACCGCGAACGCCCCGATGATGACGGGCGCGATCACCAGCAAGTTCAGCGAACAGGGCGGTGGTGGCTGGAACTGGATTCTCAGCGACCTCAAGTCGCTGCTCGAGACCGGCAAGACGATGTAACGCG
>DATHJZ010000221.1:0-30849 GCA_035286365.1 Steroidobacteraceae bacterium
TCACGCGTGCGGCCGCGCTTCACATAGTCCGTATAGGCGAGCGGTGCTTTACCCGGCCGCGGATCGAGATCGTAGATCACGTTCCATGCGGTGAGCTGCGCGCCGAGATCGCGATAGAACCGTTCGTTGATCGGCTGGAACGCCTCGCGCGCAATCGTTTCGCCGAGCTCGCGCTCGGTCGCGCCGCCTCGATAGCGATAGTCCCACGGCTCCATCGGCTTGCCGTCGTTCGCGTTGCGCCATGCGTCCAGGATCTGCAGGAGCCAGTTCTCAACCTCTGCCGTCGACGCACCAACCGTCTTAGCTGCTGCGTCGATCGCGGTTCCTTCCCTGCGACCGCGCTCCGCGGCCATCGCGATGACGCGTCGATACGGACTGTCGCGCTCGCTCTTGCCGTTGATCGACTGCCACAGCGGCACGAACTGCAGGAACAGCTTCCTGCGACGCTCGGGCTCATCCATGCGAGTGAGCAGATCGAAGGCGCCGACGCGCGTCACCTTTTCACCTTCGAAATCGAGCGAGTTCGACAGCGCGCTGAAGCACGCATACAAGGCTTCGCGCAGCGCTGCGTACTCGATGTCCTTGACCTGTGCGTCTTCGCACTTGCCGCTGGGCGCGAGCGAGCCGCTCTCTTCGGCGTCGGCCATGCTTTTTCGCATGATGTCGATGGCTCTCCGGTCGGCCGGCGAGAGGTCCCGTCCGGCAAGATCCTTCAGACGCCGCTGCACATCCTCACGTGCCTGCTGTTGCAGGTGGACCCATTCGATGCGGGTCCTGCCCTGGTAGCTGTCCCGCAGGCCGGACTCGATCAGGCTGATGGCCCCCGAGGCGTCGTTGAAGTCGGCATAGGCGTTCTCGATCCCGTTCAGGGATGCCGGCTGGGAGGCAGACCGGGTGCTGGCCGCACCGCCGAGTGCCAGGGCGGCCATAAGCAACGTAACCAGCTTGCGCATGTTCATGTGCGGGGAGTTTATCTTTGCGCGCCAGACGGTTCCTCCCTTTCCACCAGTTTCTCACTTGTCATTCGGCTTTGAGCGCCGCGGCGGGTTTGGCCCGCGCAACTAGATAGCAATGCGTTGCCACCGTGATGAGTGCGACGAAGATTGCGCTCGCGGTGGCCATCACGAACACCCACAGTTCGAGATCGATGCGGTACGCAAATCCGTCGAGCCAGCGATTCATGAGCCAGCCCACGACCGGCCAGGCGAGCAGGCTTGCCCACAGCACCGGCTGCGTAAACTGCCACAGCAGCAACCGCATGATGTCGCCGCTCGAGGCGCCCATCGCTTTGCGCAGGCCGATTTCGCGCACGCGTCGTTCCGTCGTGGATGCCGACAGCCCAAACAATCCGAGGCAGGCGAGCAGGACGGCGACAGCGGCGAACAGTGCAAAGATTTGTGCCTGTTTGAGATCCGCCGCGTAGAGGTCGCGGATGTGCTCGTCGACGAAAAATTTCTTCAACGGCTGATTCATGCCGGCTTTCCGCCAGGCGGCGTCGATGGCCTGCAACGCTTCGGGAATCTGCCTTCCGGCGAGTTTGAGATGGATCTGATCGGACTTGTTGCCCGCATAGACGTACACCGTCGGTAGGATCTCCTTTCGCAGCGAACCCAACGAGAAATCCTCGACGACGCCGATGACCTCGCTGCCGCCGACGGTCTGTCCCACGGCGCCTTCGGGCGACGTGAAACCGAACGTCTTTACGGCCGTCTCGTTGATGACCAAGCGTGCCGGTTTTCGCTCGCCTTGCGCATACGCCGTGTCACCGCGTTCGAGTGAGAAGAGCCGGCCCGCGCGCGGCCGGATTCCATAGACGTCGAACGACGCCGAATCGACGGGCACGAACGACGCATTCACCGTGATTCCGCCTTTGAGGTCGACTGCGCCGAAGCTGCTGGCCGTGAACAGTTCCGAACCCGTGCAAGCGACCCCACGCACGCCGCCGATCGCGAGCAACTCGTTCATGAGCGCCGGCCTGCACTCGGCTCCGAGTTCTACCACTTGGTCTGTATTCACGCGCATTTCGAGTGCTAGCACTTGGTCTGTATTCACGCGCAGCGCGTCGGTAGTCGCGTACTCACGCTGTCGGTATATGACTGCGGCCGTAATCGTGAGACCGATGAGGATCGCAAACTGCAGCGTTACCAAGATGCGTCGAAGGGCGTTAGCTCCTTCGGGCGCGATGGCATGGCCGCGCAAGACGGTCGCGGGACGGAAGCTTGACAGCACGAAAGCCGGGTAAGCGCCGGCCAGTAAGCCGAGCGCGAGGCCGGCGGCCGCGAGCGTTGTCAACATGTGCGGATCGCGGCCGTATTCGAGCATCACGCCACCGCCCAGGAACGCGTCGACTTGCGGCAGTACCAGCTCGACTACCGCGAGGCCGAAGATCGACGCAACGACCACGAAGAGAAGCGACTCGCCGACGAACTGCACGATCAGCTGGCCTCGGCTCGCGCCGGTGGACTTCCGAACGCCGACCTCGATCGCGCGGCGGGTTGATCGCGCAGTAGAGAGGTTGACGAAGTTCACGCAGGCGAGGAACAGCACCAGCACGCCGATGAGCACTGAAAACGCGATGCGCGTCCTGACTCCCGGATTCAGACCTTCGAACAGGTGGATCTGATCGAGGCGCAATGGAATGAGCGTGACCTTCATCGAAGGCGGTCGCCCCGTCCAGATCGCATCCATGACAGAGAACGCGTCCGTCTCGATGCGCGCCGTAGAAGCCCCGGGCGCGAGCCGGAAATAGGTCAGTGACGAGACGGTAAAGCCGCCGCCGTCGTTAGGAGTGGCATCCATGCGCGCGAGCTCAGAATGTGCGGCCAGTCCGGACGCAAAGATGCCGGTCTCCAGCTCGGTGCGATACGCCGGCAGATCGCGAATGACGGCATTCACCGTCATCGGTTCACCACCGATCTCGATGCGGCGGCCGACCACGTTCTCCTTGTTGAAGTACTTGATGGCCATGCCTCGGGTCAGCACGACGCCATCCGGCCGCGACAGCGCCTGCTGCAAGTCTCCGTGCAATGTCGGCAACTCGAAGACCCCGAACACGTTGGGATCGGCCCAGTAGATCAACTCCTCCTTCGTGAGTACGTCACCATTGCGCACCGGAGTCGCCTGAAGCGCGAGCCGCGTGATCGCCGAGATTTCGCCGAAGCGAGCTTTGAGCAAGCCAGCAACCTGGTGATTGCTCTGCAGCTTGTAGTCGGTCGGATGGCCAGTCGGGATGATCGCGTTCACAGCGAGATAGGTTTCGAGGTAGTTCGGAATGAAATCGTTGTGCGTGAGCTCGGCGCGTACGATGACGAACATGAGCACCGACGTCGCCACGCCGATTGCGAGACCCGCCGTATTGATCGTCGCGAAGAGCCGGTTACCCGACGCGTGCGCCAGCGCGGACTTCCAGTAGTTCCAGATCATGCGGCGAGCAGAGTGTCGCTCACGAGGCGACCGTCCAGCATGTTGAGCGTGCGGTTCGCAGCGGCCGCATGCACCTGTGAGTGAGTCACCATGACTACCGTGGTGCCGGCGCTCACGAGTTCGCCGAGTAGCCTCATGATGGCTTCGCCATTCGTCGTATCGAGGTTGCCGGTCGGTTCGTCGGCGAGGACCAGCTGCGGCGCGGACACGAGCGCGCGCGTGACGGCCACGCGCTGTTGCTGGCCGCCCGACAACTGTTTCGGCAGATGGCGCGCGCGGTGACTCAAGCCGACTCTCTCGAGCGCATCTTTCACGAGCTTGCGGCGCCGCGCGGCACCCACGCCGCGGTAGAGCAGGCCGACTTCGACGTTCGCCTCGACGGTGAGGTCGTCGATGAGGTTGAAGTTCTGGAAGATGAAACCCATCGAGCGGCGACGCACGTCAGTGAGCTGACTTTCGGACAGGCCCGCCAGGTTCTTCCCGTCAAACCAGTACGATCCGGCATCGGTGTTGTCGAGCAGTCCGAGCAAGTTGAGCAGAGTAGATTTGCCGCACCCGGACGGTCCCATGATCGCGACGAACTCGCCCTTGCGGATCTCGAACGAGATGTCCTGGAGCGCGCGGGTTTCGACTTCACTGGTCCGGTAGGTTTTCGAAATCTGTTCGACCTTCAACATGGTTGCCTCGCTCCGGTTACCTGACGAGCGCGATCCGGTCGACGCGTTCGTAGCTCGAATAGTCCGAGATCACGACGGTCTCACCGGGCTTCAGACCGCCGGCGATCTCCAATTGTTCGGCACTGCGCCGGCTGACCTTGATCGCACGGCGCTCCGCCGCGCGGCCGTCGTCGGTCAGCACGAAGGCCCAACTACCGCCGCTCGCTTCGAGAAACGGTCCGGTGGCGAGCACGATCGCGCGCGAATCCGCACCCAGCGTCAATGTCCCTTGCACCGCCTGGCCAGGACGAAGCTCCGGTGATGCCTCGCCTGAGAATTGCAGTTCCACATCGAACACGCCGTTCGCCACCTGTGGATGCACGCGTCCAACTCGCAGCGGAACTCGCGCGCCGCCAATGTTCACCCACGCCTGCTGTCCCGCCTTCACGCGGCCCAGGTAGTACTCATCGACCGCCGCCACGATCTTGTACCCGCTGTCCTTCGTGACCTCGCCCAGGCGCTGGCCCTGAACGAAATTCTCGCCGACCTTGAGGTCGATCGCGGTCATGCGGCCGTCGATCGGCGCGCGGACGACGAGGTTGTCGAGCTTCTGCGCAGTCACTTCCATGTCCTTCTGCAGTTTCTCGATCTGCGCGCGGATCTGCGGATCCTGGCGTCGCCGCAGCTCTTCCTGGTCGCGATTACCTTTGGCCTGCAGCGGGCGCAACGTTTTCTGATACGCGAGCTCGTCGCTCGCGGCTTCGCTCACGTCCTTCGCGATCAACCCCCGTTCGGCAAGGTCGCGCTGTCTGCCGACCGTGCGCTCGAGACGCAGGATGTTGTAGTCGATCTGCTCCAGCGCCTTCTGGTTGTCGAGGCGGTTCTGTTCGAGTTGCGTCTGGTAGGTCTGCAACTGCGTCACCGACTCGATGATGCGCGCCTGGCGGTCGAGCACCTCGAGCTCCAGCGCGGTATTCGACAGTCGCACGAGGGGCTGCCCGAACTCGACCGCGTCGCCTGGCTGGACGAGCACGCGCTCGACCCGGCCGCCCTCGATGGCGCCGAGGTACACTGTCTCGAGCGCGACAATTTTGCCGCGCAGGGGAATGATGTCGCGGAAAACTCCGCGCTCGACTTTTGCCAGGCTGACTCCGTTGGCTTCCACTCGGAGCGTACGCGCCGGCTTGGCGAGGAATGCAGCGGTTGCAGCGACGAGCGCGGCAGCCGTGATCGTCATCGCGATTCGGCGTATGCCTTTCCGGCGCCACCGCGGTAGTGAGATTGGAGAGTCCATTGCGCTGTCATCAGTCTACCTGCCGATCTCAGTCCCCAGATCTGTTGGCAAAACAAAGGGTTAGGAAATTCTCGCAGGTTTGCACACGCGCACAGTGTCCGAAAGCGGACGGTGCGTGGTGAGAGGTTCGATTCTCGTGGTGGACGATGACATCGACGTGCTGCGCGCTGCGCGGCTCGCGTTGTCGCTCCGCTACGAGAAGATCGACGACCTGAACGGCATCGGCACCATCGAGCAGCAAGTGGCCGGGACTAACTACGACGCGATCCTGCTCGACATGAACTTCGCTGCCCAACGCAAGGACGGCAGCCAGGGGATGGATGCACTGTCGAAGATCCTCGCGACCGATCCGGATGTCAGCGTGATCCTGATGACGGCGTTCGGCAGCGTGAACGTGGCCGTCGAAGCCTTGAAGCGCGGGGCGGTGGATTTCATTCTGAAGCCCTGGGCCAACGACAAGTTCATGGCCTCCGTGACTGCTGCCGTGGAGTCGACGCGCAAGAAGCGCGAGGCGGCGCGCGGTCTCGACATCGAATCGCTGGAGAAAAATGCCATCGAGGCGGCGCTCGCGCGCGCGAAGGGCAATCTCTCGGCGGCGGCGACCGCGCTCGGACTCAGCCGACCCGCGCTCTATCGTCGCTTGTCGAAATACGGGTTGCTGCCGTGACCGCGCGCGTCCGATTCTCGGTGCACATCGCGGTATCGGCCGCAGTCTGCGGTGCCCTGGCGTTCGTTGTGTGTTGGCTTGCTGTCGTACAACACCTGTATTTCACGTCGCTCGCGGTCGCCATTGTGTTCGCCGGTTTCACGTTCGCGTGGGCGCATCGCCTGGCCGTGCTCGATCGCAGCCTGGCGAGCGTCATCGCGGGGCGGGCGGAGGAAGTCGCCGCGCGTTCGCCGCTCACGCGGTCGGCATTGTCGGATTCGCTGGCGGCGCTCGATGTGCGCTCGGCGAATAGCACCGTGAGCGAGATCGAACATCGACAGCGGATCGAACAACTGGAGGCGCTCGTCGATACAGTGCCGGCGGCCCTGTTTGCGCTCGGCACAAACGGACAGCTGAGGCCTATCAATCGCGCGTCGCGCCGGCTTGAGGTGGGGCGCGACGCGCTGCGCGACCTGCGACCCGGAAGTCGTCGCATCGTCGAGCTTGGCGCGTCCATGCGCTACCTCGCACTCGCGACGCAGTTTCGCGCCCCAGGTCGCGAGACAGAATTGTTGATCTCCGTGCAGCGCATTGCGGGTGAGCTCGACATCGTTGAGGTCGAAGCCTGGCGCAATCTGACCCGCGTGCTCGCGCACGAGATGATGAATTCGCTCACGCCCATCGTGTCGGTATCGGAGAGTTTGGCATCGCACATCGAGCGCGCGAGGCTTCCGGGCAGCGACATCCCTGATGCCATCGAGGCGATTCGGCGCCGCAGCGTGGGATTGCTCGACTTCGTGCAGCGTTATCGGCAGGCGAGTGATTTGCCAAAGCCTGTGTTGAATGCCGTGAGGCTCGGCGAGTTCGTGGCTGGGTTGGATGGGCTGATGGTCAGCCGGTTCCGGGAGAAGGGCGTCGACTTCCAGAGTGCCGTGTCCAATCCGGATCGCGAGATCGCCGCGGACTCCGAGCTTCTGACCCATGCGCTGATCAATCTGCTGACGAACGCGATCGAGGCCGTGTCGTCCGTCGCGCAGCCCGCCGTCGAACTGCACGTCGAATCGAACGACGACTCGGTCGTCATCGCCGTGCGCGACAACGGGCCAGGCATCCGCGACGACGAGCGCGAACAGATATTCGTGCCGTTCCACACGACCAAGCCCGGCGGCTCCGGCATCGGGCTCAGCCTCGCGCGCCAGATCGCGATCGCACACGGAGGCAAGCTCGAGGTGCAACCCAACACTCAATCCGGATGCGTTTTCCTGCTCACCCTGTGAGCGGTGACACCTACGCAACGCGTACCAACCTGGTTCTCTTCATCCCGCTGGTGCTCTGCAGCGGAGCGAGGCTGCAGATTATTTGTAGGAGGAATTCCTTGGTGCGCCTGCAGTTTCTCCGAAAAACCTACACCGAAGCGCGAACTGGATTGTCTGGACTAATGTGTTGACGACGGAAGAATGCGCTGGTTGCTCCAAGAGACCGCATGCAGGTTGCCACGTCACCATGGCGCCAAGGAGAGAAAATCATGACGTCCACCATCAGCAACCGTCTCGCTTTACGTCTGCGTCGCGTCTATACAACGCCAGTTGCCTCGGCAGTGAGTCTCGCGTTGATGGGTCTTTCGGCCGCTCATGCCCAGACTGCGCCTGGGGCCGAGGCTGGGAATCCCGAATCGAGCGAACCGGAAGATATCGTGGTGACTGGCTACCGCTCGTCGATCGAGAGGAGTCTCGATCAGAAGCGCGACGCCAATGCGATCATCGACGTAATCAGCGCCGAAGACGTCGGAAAGTTTCCAGACAAGAATGTTGCCGACGCGTTGCAGCGCGTGCCAGGCGTGATCGTCGAACGCGACGGCGGCGAGGGAAAATACGTCAGCGTCCGCGGTTTGTCTTCGGACTTGACCCTGACCCAATTGAATGACAACTACGTCGCCACGGCAGAGTCCAACGGCGATCCAACCCGGTCGTTCAACTACACGTTGATGCCGTCGAACATGCTTTCCAGCGCCGAATTGTTCAAGACGCCGGAAGCTCGCATCGACGAGGGCGGCGTCGGCGGCACCGTGATTCTGCGCACTCGTCGTCCGCTGGACGTCGAGGCAGGCTCTGGCTTTCTTGCCGCCGAAGGCACCTCAGCCGACACGACCGATAACATCGATGGCCAGTTTTCTGGCCAGTACGCCTGGCGAGACAAGTCTGAACGTTTCGGTGTCCTGGTGGGCTACACCCAGCAGAAGCGCACCACGCGCACGATGGGCGCCAGCACCGAAAACTGGCAGTGGTACGCCGACGACTACGCCACGAATCCGGCGACCGACGTCAATGGCAATCCATCCAGTATGACCGGTCAATGGTTTGGAGAGTCGGGCTTCTATGATCAGAACGGCAACTACTACACCAATTTCATGTTGCCGACGTCGGTCAACTTCAACGTCCTGAGTGAAGAGCGCGAGCGCAAGGGCGGCCAACTCACGCTGCAATTCAAGCCGGTCGACAGCTTGACTCTGACGGGCAACTATTTCCGTTTCGAGCTATCGCAGGATTCTCAGACAAACATACTGAAGATCCCCGAATGGAACATGGCGCGTTTCTCTGGCGACGGTAACTGGCCCGGCGGCCGCATGCTCGATCAGCTGACCATGGATTCGAGCGGCACCATCGTCACCGGTGCGAATTACAGCGCACACGCCGGCAAGGCCTACTATTGCAGTGAGGACGAGGCGGCGGCGGCGGGCGAAGGCCCGGGCGGCTGGGGCCCGGACGATTGCACGATTCCAACGCCACAGATCACTGGAAGCTTCAACCGGGAGAAGGCGCTATCGCAAACGGCCGACCTCGAAGCTGATTGGCACGGCGAGACGTTCGGCCTCACTTTCAAAGCCGGGCGCACCTGGGCGGAGGGCGGTCCGGAGCTGCAATTTACGATGCCAATCAAGCCGCGCGTGCAAGACACGAGCGGCGCATGGACGCTCGGCAACCATGCCAGCGCGTGGAGCACCGTCGGCACGCCATCGATGGTTTTCTCGCCGGACCTCATGGCGAACCTGCGCAGCGGTATCGGCGAAATCGACCTTGGCTCGACCGGCTCCTCGTGGACGAAGAACGATACTGAACAGAAATATGCCCAGGCGGATCTCACATGGAACCGGGACGGCCACTGGCTGAATTCGCTGCAGTTCGGCATCAAGTATCGTGACGGAGGCACTCGCCGCAGCACCGGCAACAACTACTGGGTGTGCGAGGGCGCCGATCCCACCGACTACGACAGTCGCTATCAAGCTGGTTGCGACGCCACCGCCAACCGATTCCAGTCGCAGTTCCTGTACGAGAATTCTCTGGACAAGATAACCGGCGGTATCAATGCCAGCGCCTTCCCGGCGCTCAACTATCCGGCCTACATCGCGTTCCTGAATCAGACGTACGGCGCGATGCAGACCCGTAACGAGGACAACTTCGTCTTTCACGTCGATGAGGAGATCGGCTCGACGTACCTGCAGGCCAATTTCAAGACGGAGCGCTGGCGGGGCAACTTGGGCGTGCGCGTGGCTCGCACCAAGCAGCATGCCGACTCCACCGATCGGGTCGACACGTACAGTGACTACTTCTTCGACGCCGCAGACGGCAGCCCCGCGCCGTGCCAGGGGGGCGGCTTGCCGGCCGTTGGCGCGCCTGCCGGCTCAGGCTGCGTCAGCGGCTTTACCACGCTGCCGGACAGCATCGCGCATACCTCGTCGTTCGTGGTGAGCTCGCTCGACCGCACCTACACCAACGTGCTGCCGAGCCTCAATCTCTCCTTCGACCTGACGGACGATCTGCTGCTGCGCGCGGCCGCGTCAAAGGTAATGTCACGGCCTGGCTACGTCGACGTCGCCACACCCGGCGGACTGAGCTTCTACAGTGACGAATACGTCAATGACCGACGACTGATCGGTGGTGGAGACCAGCAGGGCTGGTTCGGTTTCGGAAGCAACAAAGGTTTGAAGCCGTTCCAGGCCACGCAGTTCGACGTGGGGCTGGAGTGGTACTTCCACCGCGGCTCGGTAGTTGGTGTTGGCCTGTTTCGCAAAAACGTCAGCAATTTTGCGGTGCCAGTCGTGCGCGACGTCACTCTGAATGTCGGCGGCGAGAGCGTGACGGTGCAAAACTACTCGACCACGGCCAGCGGCCGCGACGGCGTGTCTGAGGGCGTCGAGGTGTACGCCCAGCACACGCTGGATTTCGGTCTTGGGTTCCAGGCCAACTTCACGTACAACGATACGAACGAAGCGGCAATCACCCTCGAAGATGGCACCCGGATCGGCAAGTCGCCGTTGGTCGGCAGCGCGAAGAACCAAGCCAACGTCACCGTGTTTTACGAAGCCGAACAGTATCTGGTGCGCGTTTCGTACAACCGGCGTGGTGAAGTCGTGGACGGCCTGCAAAACGGCCTGAACGTGTATGAGGAGCCGTACAGCCAGATCGATCTGAACGCGGCTTACAACTTCACCAATGGGCTGAGCGTGACCGCCTCGGTGCTGAACCTGACCGAGGAAGAGACTCGTATGCATCTGGGCAATGACACGGAGGATCGCTTTTATTCCGACGAATATGCCGGTCGCATCGCGTATCTAGGTTTGACCTTCAAGTTCTGATTCTCTGCAGCCTGAGCGCCTTCCGGCGTGCAGCGCCAGGCAGGTTCAGTTCGTCAGGGCAGGCCTTTGCAGAACCCGCGGCTTCGCTCTCACTGGTTGCGTTCGCGCTCATGGTGGTGCGCATGGTGGGAAGCTCGAGGTGCAACCCAACGCTCAACCCGGGTGCGTGTTCCTGCTTACCATATTCAATTGAATCTCATCGTCGCGCCGAAGCTCGCATTCCCTTCATAGGGAGCCGGCGTTGATCACGAGACATTGCTTGGTGAGCATGCGAGCCGCATCCGAGCACAGGAACATGGCCGCTTCTGCAACGTCCCTGGGTTCGATGCGGTCCGGCAGGCACTGGCGCTCGAGCATGGCGCGCTCGGCGGCAGGGTCTATCCACTCGCTCAGTTGGCGCGGCGTTGCTACATAGCCTGGCGCAACGGCATTCACACGGATTCGCAGCGGTCCCAGCTCCCGCGCCAGCGAATTGGTGAAGCCGACGATAGCTGCCTTGGCGGCGCTGTACAGCGCCAGTTCCGCGACGCCGCGCATCCATGCGACGGAGCTGGTATTGACGATCGAACCGCCTCCCAGTTCGCGCATATGCGGGACGACTTTCTGAGCCGCGAAGATGACGTGACGCAGATTGACATTCATCATCCACTCGAAGTCGTCGGCCTTCATTGCGCCGAAGCTATGGCGCTGGTCAACGGCGGCATTGTTGATCAAGGCGGACACCGGACCGTGAGTCGCGCGCACTTGGCCGATGGCGTCATCCAGTGCAGCGAGGTCAAGCAGATCGCAGACCAGAAACGTGACGCTGGCACCTTGTGCGCGCAGCTGCGCTTCGAGCGCGCGACCGGCCTCGACCTGTCGGTCCAGAAAAACCACCTTGGCACCCTGGTGGCAGAAGCCCTCGACATGCGCGGCGCCGATGCCACTGGCTCCGCCCGTGATCAGCACCACCCGGCCTGCCAGATCGAAGTAACGCGTGGATGAAGTCATGCGATTCGCTCCTCCGATACCGGATCAAACAGACAAGTCTTGTTCATGTCGACAGACAGCCTGACCATCGAGCCGACCGCCGGGCGCGCGTCGGGGCCCAGCCGTGCCATCAACTCGTGGTCGCCAAAGCGGATCAGCGCCATCGTCTCCGCGCCCGTCGGCTCGATCATCTCGATGCAGGCGTCAATTTGCTGCTCGAAGCCGCGGGGACGGATGGCGTCCGGCTGCGTGATGCACTCCGGCCGGATACCCAGCATCACGTCGCGGCCGTTCCACTCTTGGAGATTCTCGACTCGCCGTCCAAGGCGCAGCGCAACTCCTGAGGCGGTACCGACCACGGCACTCAGCTCGCCGTCGGCGACCTGCAGCCGGGCGCCGAACGTGTTCATGGGTGGTGAGCCCATGAAGCGCGCGACGAACAGATTGGCAGGCTGATCGTAGATGGTCTGCGGATCGGCGAACTGCTGAATTCTTCCCTGGTGCATCACCGCGATGCGAGTTGCCAGCGTCATGGCTTCGACCTGGTCATGCGTCACATAGACCATGGTCGTGCCCAGGCGCTGGTGCAGCCGCTTGATCTCCATGCGCATCTCGACCCGCAACTTGGCATCAAGGTTCGACAGCGGCTCGTCAAAAAGAAACAGCGCCGGGTTGCGTACCAGCGCACGCCCCATCGCCACGCGCTGCCGTTGACCACCCGACAGCTGTGATGGTTTGCGATCGAGCAGCGATTCGATCTGCAGCAGTTTGGCGACGCGGTCCACCGACTGGTCTCGTTCGCCTCGCGCAACGCCGCGACATTCCATTCCGAAGGTGATGTTGCCGCGCACACTCATCGCGGGGTACAGCGCATAGGTCTGAAACACCATCGCGATGTCGCGGTCTTTCGGCGGGACGTTCGTGACTTCGTACCCACCGATGTCGATTTGCCCCTCCGTTGCACGTTCCAGGCCGGCGATGATGCTGAGCAGCGTCGACTTGCCGCATCCTGAAGGACCGACCAGTACGACGAATTCGCCGCTGTCGACCGCCAGATCGATGCCCTTGAGCACCTCGACGGAACCGAAGCGTACATGCAGTTTCTTCACGGAGAGTGCGGACATTCTGGCCTACTTCGGGTGAGAGGGCATCGGGCCTGATGTTTGCGTCACTTCACGGCACCTGCGGTCAGGCCGCGCACGAAGTACTTGCCACCCAATAGATAGACAAGCAACGTCGGCAGCGCCGCGATCAGAACGGCGGCGCTCTCGATTCCGTATTCGCGGGCCTGGGCAATATTGGCGCTGAGCGCCATCAACGCCGCGGTGACCGGGCGCTGGGACCCTTCAGAGAACGTGATGCCGTACAGGAACTCGTTCCAGATGCCTGTGAATTGCCAGATGATCGTAACGATCAGGATCGGCGGCGACAGCGGCAAGATGATTCGCCAAAAAATCTGAAGAAAGCCGGCACCGTCGATCTTGGCGGCCTTGATCAGGTCTTGCGGCACATTGAGGTAGTAGTTGCGGCAGAACAAGGTGGTGAATGCCAATCCCTGAATGACGTGCACGAGCACCAGGCCGCTGATCGAGTTGGACAGCCCCATATCGCGCAGCACGATCGCCCATGGCACGAGCTTCATCTGCGCAGGCAGGAACACCCCGAATGTGATCACTCCGAAGATAATGTTCGAGCCTCGAAAGCGCCACAGCGACAGCACGTAACCGTTCATTGCGCCGAACAAGGTCGATAGCAGCGTCGCGGGAACCACAATCATCAGCGAGTTCCACATGTAGGGCTTGATACCCGAGCAAGCTCCGGCGATGCAGTAGGTTCCCCACGCTTGCACCCAGTTGTCCGTGCGCAGTGCCGTCGGAAAGCCGAGCACCGAACTCCTCGTGATCTCCTCGAAACTGCGGAACGAATTCAGCACAACCACCATCATCGGCGTCAGGTAGAACAGCGCAAAAACAAGCAGCAGCGCATAGATCGCAATCCGGCTGCCAAGAGCCGCTCGCAGGGGGGCGAGTGCTCGTGCATCAATCATGACGGTACTGCTTTCGCTTCTGAAACCGCTGAAAGAGCGCGTAGGGCAGTATGACCAGCAGCAACGACAGCAGAAGCATCACGGCAGCGGCAGCGCCGGCGCCCATCTCTCCGCGCTGGAACATGTAGTCGTACACGACGTTCGTGGGCAGCGTGGTCGCAATGCCCGGACCGCCCGCAGTCAGCGCTCGAACCAGGTCATACGTCTTGATGGCAATCTGCAGCAAGATCACCAACACCGACACGACGATGGGCCAGATGGCCGGCACCATGATCTTGAGGTACATGCGAGCCGGGCTCGCGCCGTCAATCTGGGCGGCCTTGTAGATGTCACCATCCAGCGAACGCAGACCGGCCAGCAGCAGCGCCATCGCAAAACCCGAGGCCTGCCAGACGGCCGCAATGACGACCGCGTAGATGGCGAAGTCGGTATCGATCAGCCAGTCGAAACGAAAATTGACCCAGCCGAGGCCGCGCACGAAATTCTCGATGCCAATGTCGGGATTGAGAAGCCACGCCCAGACCGTGCCCGTGACCACGAACGACAGCGCCATGGGATAAAGATAGATGGTGCGCAGCGCGTTTTCCGCGCGGATCTTCAGGTCGATCAGTACCGCCAGAAGCAGCCCTATGGCAGCCGCGCCGACAATGAAGCCAACGCCATAGATCACAAGGTTGCCGTACGCCACCTGGAACACGCGGCTGCCTAACAACCGTGCGTAATGCTTGAAGCCCACGAACGTGTAGTCGGGCAACAAGGTGGAGTCGGTGAAAGAGATCCAGGTAGTCCAGGCTGTGAAACCGACTACGTAGAAAACGGCAGTTGCCAGGACCAAACCGGCGAGGAGTCTCGAAAGGCCCTCGGTCAGGGTAAAGCGCCAGCGCCGGCTGATGCGGCGCGCTGAGCCGCTCGGCGTGGTGCTCGGACTGATGTAGGGCTGCGTCAAATGGAGGACCTGGGTGACGTCGTTCGTTCGCTTTGCCGTGCTCAACGCACCGCGTCTGCGGCGTTGACCAGATGCTTCTGCGCCTCTTCGGCCGTGATTCTCTTGTTGTGCACGAACTCGGTCAGCACATCCCGCAGTTCGCCTGTCACCCCACTGGGTTGCGCCATGTTGTGTCCCAGGCTCATGAGAACCTGATTCGCGGCGATGGCCCCTTTCAAATTCTTTGCGGCATCGCGCTGGCAGTCCTGATAGCCGGCATCTGAGAGGTCGACGTCGGTTCGCACCGGCACGGAGCCGTTGATCTGCGTGAAAGTACGGGCGAACTCTTTTCCCATCACGACCTTTGCAGTGATCTTTTGGCCAGCGAGGAGGTCCCGGTTCTTGGTGTCCCAGAACACCAATCCATCGGCGTTCATGTCGAATATCGGCTTGTCCGAGTTGTTAGGCGTAGGGCCGCACAAGAAGTCCTTGCCTTCCTGGAAGTTGCCGCGCCTGAGTACACCCGACGCCCAGCCCCCCATCATGAGGAAGCCATACTCGCCCTTCATGAGCGCTGGCAGAAACACGCTCCAGTGCTGTCCGGCATTCGATGGATTCATCCACTGCGTCAACTGACGCAACTCCTTGAAGCTGGCCAGCACCTCCGGTCCACGCAGGGCCTTGTCATCGAGTTCCATGATGGCGCGCTTGTACGCATCGGGTGAGATGCCAGCGAGCACCAGTTCAAAGTACATGGTGTCGCCCCAGGCGATGCCCCCGTGCGCCATCGGTGTGATGCCAGCGTCAGCCATCTTCCTGGCCATCGTGTTGAACTCGTCCCAAGTCCTTGGCAACACAGTCGCGCCTATCTTGTCCATTGCCTTCTTCGAGGCATACAAGGTGTTCACGCGGTATATTTGCAGCGGCAGTGCGATCCAATTCCCTCTTGGCTTGTGCAACCTGGCCAAGTCGGGCGAAATGTTCTGCGCGAAATCGGTCGCAGCAACGACATCGTTCATGTTCACGGTAGCGCCGAGCGCCGACCACGCCTTGATGTCAGGGCCTTTCAGTTGCGAAGCAGCCGGGAGGTGGCCAGCGATGATGTCTGCCCGGAGTTTGTTCATCATGTCAGTGGTGAACCCCGGGACCGGACTGTGCTGCCAAGTCACCCCTTCCTTCCTGACGAGATTTCCGAACGCATCCATCGCCGCGCCTTCTGCGCCAGCACTCCACTGCGAGATCACGGTGAGGCGCGGCTCGGCGTGGAGGGTGGTCTGCGCGAGCCCCAATGAGAAGGTGACAAGCAAGGCTCTGGATGAGGCCAATTTCGCCAGGGTGTTCCACATGCGCGTGGTTACCTTTTCCCGTCGATTTTCAGCCGGATTCGTGCCAGGAAATCGTGAGACGTCATGTAGAGCGTGCGGCCATCGTCACCGAATGCGCAGTTGGCGATGGCGGTGCCGGTGCGGATACGGCCCAGCCGCTTGCCGTCCGGGTTCATGACCAGTACGCCACCGGGAGCAGTTGCGAACACGGTGCCGTCAGGGGTGACCCGCATGCCATCGGGAACTCCGGGGGAGTCCTTGCTCATCAAATCGCTCGAATCCGCGAACGTTTGCTTGCTGAGCGCTTCGCCCCGTTCATTCAGCGAAAAGGCAATCCAGACCGGCTGTTTCCGGTCGGAGTTGGCGACATACAGCGTGCGTTCGTCCGGCGTCAGTGCCAGGCCATTCGGAAAGGTCATATCGCGGTCGACTAAGTGCACGCTGCCGTCGAGATCGAGGCGATACACGCCGTTGAAGTCGAGTTCCTTCAGCTTCGATTCGTTCAGACCTGCGAGTCCGTAGGGCGGGTCGGTGAAGAAGATGACGCCATCGCGGCGGCGGATCACATCGTTCGGACTGTTGAAGCGCTTGCCCTCGAATCTCGTGGCGAGCGGCGTCTTGCGCTTCGTGACCAGATCGAGCCGCGCTACCATGCGATTGCCGTGATCGGCGAGCAGAATCGCGCCTTCCCTGTCGGGGAACAGTCCGTTGGCGCCGGGTTCGCGAAACAGGCCGATTTCCTCGCCTTCATAGCCGGAGGGCTTGAGAAACACACTCAGGCCATCGCGCTCCGACCAGCGATACAGCGTGTTGTCGGGGACGTCGGTGAACAGCAGATGATTTCCCGACGCAATCCATACCGGTCCTTCCGACCAGCGGAACCCTTCCGCGAGTTTCTCGATCCGCCAGTCCGGAGGCACGATCGCGTCGAAGGCGGGATCCAGACGTTCGATGCTACCGAGCGGTGAGGTTGCGGTTTCAGCGTTCATGGGTATCGAATAGTTGCTCTGGCGGAGGAGGCAAAAGTTGAATGGACTGCCATGGTTCCCGTAGATGTTCAACGAACTGCAATGCCGATGCGGTGCAGACGCTGAGCCACACACTTATTACTGTGTCATTTTGGAGAGTTTCTTCTTACGGGAATTTGCCAACAAGGTTATTGTGAACATTACTGACAATTTATCAAGGGACGCTGATACTGGTACCTGCGGCCTGTCGCCACGAGTCCAGACACGAGAAACACAATGCCCGTGACCCCCACCGCCCTGAGCCCAAACCTGTTCAAGCAAGGCCTCGCGCAAGGCAAGAAACAGCTTGGCCTGTGGCTCTCGCTCGAAAGCCCCAATGTGACCGAAGTAATGGCCGGCGCAGGCTACGACTGGCTGCTGCTCGACATGGAGCACACATGCCTGGACACCTCGCAGGTCGCAGATCACCTGCGCGCGGCCAAGGGCGGCACGGCCGAACTCGTGGTGCGCATCCCCTGGAACGAGCCGGTCATCGTCAAGCGCCTGCTCGACGCCGGCGTGCGCTCAATCATGGTGCCGTTCGTGCAGGGTGCCGACGAGGCGCGGCGCGCCGTCGCAGCGACGCGCTATCCGCCGCACGGCATCCGTGGCGTCAGCGGCAACATGCGCGCCAACGGGTTCTCCCGCATCAAGGACTACGGCCAGCGCTACCAAGAAGAGCAGTGCATCATCGTTCAGATCGAGTCGCCGACCGCGGTGGCAGCGATCGCCGAGATCGGCGCGGTGAACGGCATCGACGGCATCTTTGTCGGCCCTAACGACCTCGCGGCCAATATGGGCCTGTACGGGCAGCCGGGCGCGCCCGAAGTGCGGGCAGTGATCGCCAAGATTCACCAAGCCATACGCGCCACAGGCAAGGCCCCGGGCATCCTGAACTTCAACCCGGCCGAGGCGCGCGATCTGTTGAAGCTTGGCTACGACTTCATCGCCGCCGGCTCGGATCTGTCGATACTGGCGCGTCGCAGCGAAGCGCTGCTGGCCGAACTGACCCCCTGAGCCAAGCATGACCCGCAAAAAGATCGAGCTATCGCAGTTGCGCAGCCAGCGCTGGTTCGGCGCTGCCGGCCAGCCGGGCAATCACAAGTCCTACCGCACGAAGCAGATGGGCTTCACGAGTGAGGACTTTCAGGGCAAACCTGTGATCGGCATCCTCAGCACCTGGTCCGACCTCAACAGCTGCCACACGCATTTCCCGCAGCGCATCGAGGAGATCAAGCGGGGCATCTGGCAGGCCGGCGGTTTCCCGGTGGTGATGCCCACCCTGAGCGTCGGTGAGACCTACGTGCGTCCCAGCACACTGATCTATCGCAACCTGCTGGCAATGGACGCCGAGGAGATCCTGCGCTCGCATCCCATCGACGGTGCGGTATTGCTGGGCGGCTGCGACAAGACGACGCCGGGCCTGGTGATGGCGGCGTCGTCGATGAACATCCCCGCGATCTTCGTGCCCGCGGGCGCAATGCTGCGCGGACATTGGCATGGCCAGCAGATGCTGGGCACCGGCTCGAGTACCTGGAAGGCGTTGGCCGATTTCCGCGCCGGCAAGATGGACGAGGCTGCGTGGCGCTCGTTCGGCGAAGGCACGGCGCGTTCGCCCGGTACCTGCAACACCATGGGCACGGCTTCGACCATGACCAGCCTGGTCGACGTGCTGGGCCTCACGCTGCCGGGTGCGAGTTCGATTCCGGCGGTTGACGCGCGGCATCCGCAGATGGCGTCGACCGCTGGCCGCCGAATCGTGGAGATGGTGTGGGAAGACCTGCGCCCGCGCGACCTGGTCACGCGCCAGAGCTTTCTGAATGCAGTGGTCGCCGACATGGCACTGTCGGGCTCAACCAATTCTCTGATCCACCTGGTGGCAATGGCCCGCCGGCTCGGCGTAGAACTGTCGCTGGACGACTTCGCGCAGGCCGCTGATGCCGTGCCGGTGCTGTGCAACCTGCAGCCGAGCGGCGCCTTCCTGATGGAGGATTTCTACTACGCGGGCGGCTTGCTCGCGCTGCTGAAGCGGATCGAGTCGAAGCTCGATCTGTCGTGCCTGTCCGTGAACGGCCGCACGCTGGGCGAGAACATCGCCGGAGCCGAGGTCTACAACGACGAGGTGATCCGGCCGCAGTCCAACCCGGTCTACGCGGCCGGTGGGTTGGTAGTCCTGCGCGGCAACTTGGCGCCGCGCGGCGCGGTTCTCAAGCGCGCCGCCGCCGACCCCCAACTACTGCAGCACACCGGCCCGGCCTTGGTGTTCAGCAACTTCAAGGACCTGCTCGCGCGCATCGACGACCCAGCGCTTCCGGTTACGCCCGACAGCGTGCTGGTATTGCAGGACAGCGGCCCGGTGGGCGCGCCCGGCATGCCCGAGTGGGGGATGCTGCCGATTCCCAAGAAGTTGCTCGCGGCCGGCGTGCGCGACATGGTGCGCATCTCCGACGCGCGAATGAGCGGCACCAGCTTCGGCACCTGCGTGCTGCACGTCTGTCCCGAAAGCCGCGTCGGCGGGCTGCTGGGACTGGTGCGCGACGGCGACCTGATCACGCTGGACACCGCGGGTCGGCGGCTCGAGCTGCTGGTGGCCGCCGCGGAATTGGAGGCGCGCCGAAAGGACTGGGCGCCGCCGCCGCCGCACTACCAGCGCGGCTTCGGCTCGCTGCACATCGAGCATGTGCTGCAGGCCGACGAAGGCTGCGACCTCGACTTCCTCGCCCGCCCGGGTGAGACGCCGGACCCGGAGGCGCGTTTCTCCTGATGTTTGTTCTGCGCGTCAGCGCGCCGGCAGGAGCGATTCGCTGCTCTGCTCGATGCGCTGCAGCGCCAGCATGTACGCCTGTTTGGCCGGCTGCTTGTGCTCGGAGATCAGTTTAACGAGCGCGCTGCGGTTCGCCTCGCCGCCGCGCATCAGCTTGATGATGCGTGCATGCTCTTCGCAGACGCGCGCCAACAGCTTCGAGTCGCCGATCGTGTAGGAGCGGATCGCGTGCGTCTTGAACGCGAACTGCAGAATGGCCTCGCTGAGCGGCCTGTTGCCGCAGGCATCGAACAGCGCTTTGTGGAAATCGAGATTGAGCCTGAACACCTCGCGTAGGCGGCCTTCCTTGGTGGCCTTGGTGTGGCGGTCGTGCAGATTGGTCAAGTTTTGCAGCACCTGCGGGTCGGCCGGCAGCGACATCACCTCCATCGCGGCGCGTTCGAGCAGCTCGCGTACGAAGTAGAGCTGCTCGAGCTCCTTCCTGCCGATGTCGCGCACGATCGCGCCGCGGTTTGGCGGCCGGCTGACGATGCCCATGGTCTCCAGGTCCAGCAGCGCCTGGCGCACAACATGCCGCTTGGCGTTGAAGCGCGTCAGCAGATCGTCTTCGACCAGTCGTTCGCGTGGGCGCAGCAAACCGAGTGCGATCTCTTCCTCGAGACGCTGCACGATCTCGGCGGTGGTTACGCCTTCCGGGGCGTTCGCAGATTTGCTGGTGCGCATTTTCCATCTATTTTATCTATGTTAGACCTCGACGATGCACGAACTTGGTGTTGAGGTATTCGCGCACGCCGATCTCGCCGCCCTCGCGGCCGAAGCCGCTTTGCTTGATGCCGCCGAACGGCCCCTCGGGCAACGCAACCGCGGCGGCGTTAATGCCCACCAAGCCGGCTTCCAGCGCGTTCGAGACGCGGTCGGCGCGTTCGGCCGAGCGCGTGAACAGGTATGAGGCCAGCCCCGCTTCCGTGGCGTTGGCGCGTGCCACCGCCTCGTCGGCATCGGCGACCGGGACGATGGCCATCACCGGCGCGAACGGTTCCTCGTGCAGGATATCTGCCGTGTGGGAGACGTCGGCAAGCACCGTGGGCTCGTAGAAGTAGCCGCATTCGAGCCCCGACGGCCGGCGGCCGCCGCATAGCAGCCGCGCGCCCTTGGCCAGCGCGTCGGCGACCAGTCTCTCGCTGCGCGCACGCTGGCGTTCGGTGGCCAGCGGTCCCATGTTCACACCGGGCGAGCGGCCGTCGCCCACCTTCAGTTTCAGCGTCCGCTGAGTCACCGCGTACTCGAAGGCTTCGAGGACGGGGCGGGCGACGAAGAAGCGGCTCGGCGAGGTGCACACCTGACCGGCATTGCGGAACTTGGTCTGCACTGCCACCGCCGCGGCTTCTCCGACATCGGCATCGTCGAGCACGATGAAGGGGGCATGGCCGCCGAGCTCCATCGTGAGCCGCTTCACCGTGTCGGCGCTCTGGCGGATCAGCAGCTGGCCGACGCGCGTGGAGCCGGTGAAGCTGATCTTGCGCACTGAGGGTGCCGCCATTAGCGGTGTGACGATGGCCTCGGGCGGACCGATCAGCAGATTGACCGCGCCAGCCGGCACGCCAGCGTCGTGGCAGCAGCGCACCAGCGCGGCGATGCTGCCGGGCGCTTCCTCGGCCGGGCGCAGGATCACCGCGCAGCCGGCGGCCAGCGCCATCGCCAGCTTGCGCGACGCCAGGTTGATCGGGAAGTTCCACGCCGTCAGCGCCAGCACGACGCCAATCGGCTCGTGCCGAACCTCGAAGCGACTGCCTTCGCTGCGGCCGTCGAACGACAGGCCGTAGATGCGGCGCGCCTCGTCGGCGCACCAGTCGAAATGCTCGGCCGACACCGCGACCTCGGCACGCGCCTCGGCCAGCGGTTTACCGACCTCCAGCGTCAGCAGCAGCGCCAGCTCTTCCTCGCGCTCGCGCATCAGACGGCCGATCTCGCGCAGCACGCGCGAGCGTTCCCAGGGGCTGGCCGCGCGCCATCGCTGCAGGCCCCGTTCGGCGGCCTGCAATGCGGCCGCGACTTGTACGGGACCGGCGGCGACGATCTCGCCCAGCCTTTCTTCGGTGGCCGGATTGACGATCGGGATGACCTGGCCTTCCGTGGCGGCGATCTCCACGCCGTCGATGAAATGGACCGGTGCCTTGTACATGCGATTCCTCAGCGCGCGGTCGCGCGCCATGGCGCGACCGCGTATTCGTCGAGCCGGCCGGCGTCGAAGTCGAAGCCCAGGCCGGGCCGGGTAGGTAGGCGCAACGTGCCGCCTTCGCTGACCAACTGCGTGTCGATCAGGCGTCGGAAGTTCAGCACCTTGTCATCGGGGAAGAACTCCACGTAGCGCGCGTTCGGCGTCGCCGCGACCAGGTGCACGTGCAGGTCGTGGAACCAGTGCGGGCAGAGGGTGACGCCATAGGCGGCAGCCAGCGCCGCGATGCGCCGGAACTCGGTGATTCCGCCACAGACGCAGGCGTCGGTCTGCAGGATCGCCGCGCCGCCCTGGTCCAGCAGTTCCTTGAAGCGCCAGCGGCCGGCCTCGATTTCGCCGGTGACCACCGGCACGGTGGTCAGCGCGGTCAGGCGCGCGTGGTTGGCAATGTCGTCGGGGCCGAAGGGTTCTTCGATGAAGTACGGGTCGTATTTTTCCGCCATGCGCATGAAGCGCTGCGCGCTCGGTAGGTCGCGCCAGGCGTTGTTGGCGTCCAGCATCAGCAGCGGGCCGGCGCCGATGCGCTCGCGTACCGCGGCGAGGCGCGCTTCCTCGTCGGCCAGGTTGAGACGGCCGACTTTGATCTTGATCGCATCGAAGCCCTGCTCGACGTAGCCCTGCATTTCGTCGGCCAGCGCCGCCGCCGTCTTGCCCGGCAGGTAGTAGCCACCGCTGGCGTAGGCCGGCACGCGGTCTTCGCTCGCGGCGCCGAGGAACTTGTACAGCGGCAGTCCGGCGGCGCGCGAGTTGCGGTCCCAAAGAGCGGTGTCCAGGGCGCTGATCGCGCGCATCACGGTGCCGGTGCGGCCCTGCAGCAGCGTCTCCTGATACATCTCCTGCCACAGGCCCTCGACCCGATGTGCGTCTTCTCCCAGCAGGCACGGCGCGAGCAGGTGCGCGACAACTTCAGTGAACAGCTCTGCGCCAGCGCTGCCGACGTAGCAGAAGCCGATGCCCTTGACGCCGTCGTCGCCGGTGATCTCGACGACGCCGTAATGGCGCTCAAGCACTTCGCGACTGGAGAGCGAGGTGGGTGTTTCCAGCGGAATGCAGATGCCGCGCGCGCGGATCGAAACGATGCGTGTCATGGATGGGTGGAGGCGTGAAGGCGACGTCGAGTCTGGTTTTTGTCGCCCACGAAGTCAACATTTTTATTGATAACATAAATTGAGCCACCTATGCTGGCACCGATGACCCTGAAACCCTCCATGCAGCATGACCCGTCCAATGAAACAGGCGCCCAACCGCTCGGCTTCGAGCGCGGCCTAACAAACTACGGCGACCGCGATTTCGCGCTCTACTTGCGGCGCTCCTTCCTGAAATCCATGGGCTACTCCGGCGAGATCCTGCGCCGGCCGGTGATCGGCATCGCCTCCAGCCCGTCGGGCTACAACAGCTGTCACCGCGCAATGCCCGAGCTGGTCGAGGCGGTGAAGCGCGGTGTGCTCGCTGCCGGCGCGCTGCCGATCGACTTTCCGACCATCTCGCTGGGCGAGTCCTTTCTGGCGCCCACCAGCCTGATGTTCCGCAACCTGATGAGCATGGACGTCGAGGAGATGGTCCGCGCGCAGCCGATGGATGCGGTGGTGCTGATCGGCGGCTGCGACAAGACTGTGCCGGCGCAATTGATGGGCGCCGCCTCCGCCGACGTGCCGGCGATCCAACTCGTCACCGGGCCGATGATGACCGGCCGCCATGAAGGCGAGCGCCTGGGTGCCTGCACCGACTGCCGCCGCTTCTGGGCGAGCTTCCGTGCCGGAACCACGAGCACCTGCCAGATCGAGCAGATCGAGGGCCAGTTGGCCACCACCGCCGGCACCTGCGCGGTGATGGGCACGGCCAGCACCATGGCCTGCATCGCCGAAGCGCTGGGCATGTCGTTGCCCGGGACTGCCACGATTCCTGCCGTGCACGCCGATCGACTTCGCGCCGCCGAAGCCAGTGGCGCTGCTGCCGTACGCCTCGCCCACCGGCCGATCCGGCCGCGCGAGATCATCACATCGAAATCTGTGGATAACGCGTTGCGGGTGCTGCTGGCGCTGGGCGGATCGACCAACGCCATCATCCATTTGACGGCGATAGCGGGCCGGGTCGGCTTGCAGGTTCCACTACAGCGCCTGAACGAGCTGAGCGAGAGCACCCCGCTGTTGGTGAACCTCAAGCCCAGTGGCACTCACTACATGGAGGATTTCCACGCGGCCGGCGGGATGGGCGCACTGCTGCGCGAGCTTGCGCCACTGCTGCACCTGGACACTCTGACCGTTACCGGCGAGACGCTGGGTGAGCGTCTCGCGGCCGAGGGCCACACCTGGACGGATCCAAGCATCGTTCGACCGCTAGGCGATCCGATCGAGCCGAAGGGCGGATTGGTGGCGCTGTTTGGCAACCTCGCACCGGCTGGTGCAATCCTCAAGCGCTCGGCCGCCGACAAGCGCCTGTTCGAGAAGGAGGGCCGGGTGGTGTTGTTCGACTCGCTCGAAGATCTGGCCCAGCGCATCGACGATCCGGATCTCGACGTGACTTCCGACGACATCCTGGTACTACGCAATGCCGGGCCCAAGAGCGCCGCCGGCATGCCCGAGGCGGGCTACCTGCCGATTCCGAAGAAGCTGGCGCAACAGGGCGTAAAGGACATGGTGCGCATCTCGGACGCACGTATGAGCGGCACGGCCTTCGGAACCATCGTGCTGCACGTTGCACCCGATGCGGCGGCCGACGGGCCGTTGGCACTGGTGAGGAACGGCGACCACATCAGACTCAGCGTCGAGCACCGGAGCCTCGAAGTTCTGGTGAGCGATGACGAGTTGCGTCGTCGCCGCGCCGACATCACCGTCTCGGCTCCGATCAATGTACAACGCGGCTATGCGCGGCTGTATCGCGAGCACGTTCTCCAGGCTGACGGCGGCTGCGACTTCGACTTTCTGCGGGCGATCGCACTGCAAGCACCGACGGATAGCCAACAGAGCTAGTCGAACTGGCGGGCGCGTCGTCGGCGCCGAACTCCTATCGGCGCAACGCCTTTGGCCAGATCCTGCGTAGTCCGATAAACGCACCGGTGCCGGCAACGAGTGCCGCACCGAACAGCAGCGGCAGCATCACCAGGTTTCGAAACGTCTGCGTCCGGGACAGCGGCGAAAAATCCAGGCGATGCAATCCGCTGTGCCACCAACGATAGGCCTTGCTGCCTGCATCCGCTTCGTTGATCAGCTTTCCGGAAAGCGCATCGAGGTAATAGTAGTTAGCGCTGGGAGAAATTATTCGAACTGCAGGAAGTATCGCGCGCTGCTCGAGCAGGCTGTAGTGGTACAGATCGGGTTCGCGGATGATCTCCCAGGTGGAGGTAGCTCCGCCAATGCGCTTGGCGGCGCCCTTGATCTCGTCGGTTGTAATCGGTCTCGCCATCGCGCCTGCGTCGAAGCGCGCCCGGGCGCCATCGCCGAAGGTGGCCACGACGAAGAGTCCGCCATCCAGTGGCGCGGACTCGATCGACTGGATCGCCGGCAAAGCGCGTACGCGCATCGCTTCGATGAGCTGCTTGATCTCGCGAAAACTCGGTGAAGCTCCCATCAGGCGGTGACGGTCGGCCATCACGTCTCCGCCTTCCATCAATCCCCACGGGTTCATCGACAGCATTCCGCTCGTGACCCAGGTGAGCGTCAGGATTCCGAAGATGAGTCCCGGCACATGATGCCAAAGCATCACGCCTCGATAGGGGGATCTTGGAGCAGCGGTTTTGTCACGCCAGCGTAGCTGGCGGATACCGATGAAGAGTCCGATCGCGGTAAGGAAAATGCCGAGCAGCGAGGTGTAGACCACAACCTGGGTCCAGAGCGCGGCGTTTTGCCTCAGCATCGAAGGATAGAGCCAATGAGGTACCGCGCCGATCCAGCCGAGAAACCGGCGAGTGCGTGTAGTTGCCTGGACTATCTTTCCCGTATGACTGGAAACGTAGACCTCACTACCTGCCGAATCCTGCAGTTCTATGCGATACAGGGGCCGATCGCCGCGAAATCCGCCTACAGTCCACTGATCAAACTGGATGCGCTCGGCCTCGATCGCGCCTGTCGACACGAGCCCGTGCCCCAGCGCATACGACGTCGCTGCGGCGATCGCCTGCTTCGAACCGATCTCTTGCGTGGGTGAATTCGCTGCCAGATCGATTGCGTACGCGCGGCCATCGGTAAGCGTGAGCCGCAGCAAAGGGGATCCGGCAAACATCTCCAGCTCGAATCGGTCGACCAGCACGTCGTTGGCCAGGAGTTCTCCGCCCGCCGATGCGCGCACGCGCTGCCATTCGATCGGAGCGAGGCCGGCGATGCGGTTCTCCTGGCTCAGATAAGGATAGGGCGCGTACATCATCACGATGCCCGACAGGCACCAGCAGGCCATCAGGATACCGATCCCGATACCCAGGTAGCGATGAATCAGAAAAAGAATCCGCATCCGCTGCCCCGGGCTAGCTACTCCACAGACGCGCGCTTATCTCCGCACGTCAGAAGGCATAGGAATAGCTCGCGCGCAGCGTGCGCGGCAGACCGAGGTTCTGATAGACGTACGGAGAGCTGCACTGGAACGGGCCGTCAGTCGTGTTGTCGGCGCAGCCCCGTGACGGGCGTCCATAATTCTCGTCGAGCGCGTTTTGCAAGCTCAGATTCAGACGATGGCGACGCGCCGTATCCAGGAAATATCGCGCCGAGATGTCGACGACCGTGAAGTTTCCATATTCAAGCAGGTCATCGCCGATAGGCGCGGCGACATCGCCGGTGTGACTCACGGCCATTGTCGCGCCGATGGGCAGAGCGGCCGGATGATAGTCGAGCGATGCTTTCGCCAGCTGCTCGGGGATGCGCGCAATCTGCTCGCCGTCGTCGTTGTGCGACCGATTGTGGGTGAAGCTCAGCGTCGACGAAAACGCGTTCGACCACGAACCTTCCAAAGTGGCCTCGAAGCCGCGAACCTTGACCGTGCCGGGAACATTGCCGAAGACATCCTGCTGAGTGGTCTCGTCGAACTCTTCGTAGTCGATCAGGTCCTTGACCTCTCGCGCGAACCCGATGAGTTCCCATTTAAGGGACGTTGCATCGCTGCCAATTCGACCGCCCACGGACGCATTGATGCTTTTGCTGCGCTCTGGCTTCAGGTCCGGATTGCCGCGCTCGTAGAACGGATCGTTGGCAAACAACTCCTCCGCCGTGGGTAGACGGAAGTTCGTACCCAACGTCGTTCGGAAAAACAACGCATCGGAAAAATCATACTGGCCGGTGAGCGTCCAGACGGTTGCGTCCTGGCCGGCGTCGGGGTGGTTGTAGCGCAATCCCGCGGAAAGGTGCGTGTTCGGAATCGCCTCCGGAGAGAGACGAATCTGCGCGAACACCGCCTGCGTCTGTTCCTTGTGCTGCTCGATGACCAAAACTTCGTCACGTCCGCCGTAGCGCTGCAGGTCATATCCCACATACGCCTCGATGCCTTCGGAGAGCTTGAACTTGGACAGGGCGTTGATGCCGCGGTCGTCGTATCCCCAGAACGCATTGTCGTACAACACGTCCTCCTGCCCGGGCATGATCAGATCGTTGTAGGTCGTATCAATGTCGGTATGCCACTTGTGGTAGTAGCCCTTGAGGTAGAAGCCCACGTCTTCGTTCAACGCGTAATCGAGCTTGGCGGTGGCGAGTTCTTCCTGGCGCTTGTTGACGTTGCGCGCGACTCGGAAGGGCAGCGCGTTGTCGACGTCAGCGTCGGTGTGCTGGTAGGTGGCGCTCAGTCGCAGATCGTCGCTGAAATTGAAGCCGTATTTGAGGCCGGCTGTTTTGACATCGTAGCCGCGATGCCGCTCGGTCGCGCTCGGCTGGTAGTCCTCTTTGCGAAAGGATCGGTAGCCGTCCGACTTGTCCGACGATCCGTAGACAACGAAGTGATTGGCGCCGAGTCCATCGCTGAAGTAGCCATCCACATGCTGGCCATCGTTGGTGTCTGCAGTGACATTCACGCCAGCCCGGGGTTCGTCCGAAAATGACTTGGTGACGATATTCACGGCGCCCGCCACCGCGGCAGTGCCGTAGAACAGCGCTTGGCCACCTTCCAGGACTTCGTATTTCTCGACGATGCCGGCAGAAACTGTGTCGAGCGGGGGAGTGCCGCTGTACAGGCGATTGTTGATGCGCACACCGTCGATCAGCCACAGCACGTCGTCCGTGCGTGAGCCGAGCAGGGAGATGTCCGCATAGTCGAAAGGGCCGTTCTTCGGCAGTAGATAGAGGCCGGGTGCGAGCGCCTGGAGGCTTTGCGCGGTGTCGCTATACGAGCCGTTCTGGACCTCTTCTCGCGTGATGGTATCCACCCGCGTGCCAAATTTTGCAATCGCTTCCGGGAGAATTTCCTCGAGCCGTTTGGCGGTCACCAACACTTCGTCGAGTCCCGCCTGTTCCTGTCCCAGCGCCGGTGCATTCAGGCCGGCAGCGACCAGCGGCAATGAGAAAAGCAGGCAGGACAACTTCATGTGTCTCTACTCTTCCGGATTAGTTAGACGAAGCCGATCCAGCGGCCAAAGAATACGACGCCAATCCAAAACGCAAGCGAGAGCGTTCCAGCAATGCGCGCGGCCACGGGCGTTGGTATTTGATGATTCCAGCGATGCGCAGTGCGATACGCGGTCACATGAAAAACCACCATGTTGATGCCGGCCAACGCGATCAGAACCAGCTTGATGCGAAATGGAACATTTGCCGCATAGCTGGTCGCGGCTGACGAGAACATCAGCGCGCCGGTGATCACCGCTACTGCAAATGCTCTCCAGGTCCATGGCAGGGTTCGGGAAGCCAACTCAAGGACGCCATAGTCCTTTCGCGAGACTCCGAGCAACCGGAGGTCGAGCATGGCAATTGAGCCGACCACAAGCGTCAGAGCGACAACGTGCACGACCTCAATTACGGGAAACAGCCACCCCGACTCTGCGATTGCCGTTGCAAACGGCTGCGCCTCGAGCCACGCCAAGCCTTCTTTGAGAGCCATCGTTTAAACTTCTCAGGGTAGAGTTGTCAGGAGTAGGCGATCCAGCGCCCGCAGAAGATGATTGCAAGCCAAAGCGCCAGCGATACGAGCGAAATTGCCCGAGAAACTCTTCGCTTCGCCGGCGACATCTCGCGGTAAGGGCAATCATCAAGAAATCGCTGCAGCAGGATGGTCAGGACCACGGCTAGCAGAACCATCGCCATCTTGGACCAGAAATAGGCGTTGGTAAGCTCGCGAGCGGGCTCGCCAATGATCATCACAACCCCGGTCGCGAGAAGGACCGGAAGCGACCACCACAGCCACGGCAGCGAGCTTCTTGCGAGCTCTCGAACCGACGTGTCTCGGCCGATGAGCCCCGCCAATCGAAGATTCAGCATGACCGTTGCCGACATGACGATGGCAATGGCGAGGATGTGAATGCTTTGCACCGTCGGAATGACCCACTCAGCTGACGCAATGGCGTTGCTGCCATCGGTTTGGGCAATCGCATCGCTCAGTCTCTGCATGACAGACATGACTTCCCCCTGCCGATCAGGGCGCCGAAGCTACTTTCTGCGTCCTCTTGGTCCGCAATGTGAAGGAAAACACGCGTTGATGCAAGCCATGGCATTACCAGTTTTCTAGATCCGGTAAATCCAATATCTGGGGGTAAAAGTTGTCCACTTAGGACATGTCCACGGCTGGTCGGACAATGACTCTTAGCTCGCCAGCGGGCGGGCGAACCTTCAGTTTTTCGTGGACCGGCCGCCTGTTTGCAGAGCGGTCCGCCCGAACTGGGACGCCGTGAGCACAGCTACGATGCCTTTTGCGAGAGTAGGTACGTCTCGAATGTGAGATGGCGAAGCGGCAGCGGAGAGGCGAGAACGACGACGCCCCTGGAATAGATCCGCCCCTCAACGCGGCATTGCAAGAACCCCGTACGTTCCTGGTTCTCGTCTAGCTGCTTACGATTGCCATTGTGCTTGTCGCTCGGCACCAAAGCGGAGGCGAAGGGGTATTCGCCCCGCACGTAGAGGCGACCCTAATCTTCTTTGAGATACATCGCGCGGTTCTTGGACAACTCCGCCTGTGCGCGTTCTATGGTCTCGACTTCGGTTGCTTTCATGACGGCCTGGATCACAGCGGTGAGATGACCGCGCATGGCCGTTCTTGCGGCAACCGGATCTCGCTGCTCGAGCGCGGCGAGAATTTCGGAGTGTTCGAAGATGTTTGGAGCCACCCCTAATAAGCGCACTTTCTTGAGAAAGTATTGGGTTTGGGGTGAGAACCGACGCGCCTGCCAATAAGATTCTATCGTCTGAAGGATCGCTGGGTTGCGGGTCGCGGTGGCGATTACAAGGTGAAAACGCATGTCCGCGTCTTCTGACTCTTCGATATCGCTCGCATTTTTCTTCCTCATCTCGGTGACGAGACGGCGTAGCTCTTCAATTTCTTCATCGGTAATTCGGCTCGCGGCGAGAGCGGCAGTCTCCCCTTCAAAAGCGCGACGCGCCTCCAGGAGCTCAAACATTCCCACGTCGCCGCGACGCGTGGCATTGGCTCCCAGCTTCTTGGACTTCACGTAAACGCCCGAGCCGTTACGCACTTCCACGAGCCCTTCGGCTTCAAGCGCGAAAATCGCTTCGCGAACTATCGGCCTGCTCACCTCGAACTTCGCGGAAAGCTCTCTCTCGGATGGCAAGCGATCGCCGACGGCGTATTTGTAACTGGCAATGGACTTCGAAAGAGCGTCGGCCAGTTTGGCGTAGAGTCTTCTTCCGCCTCTTGACCCCTTCACTTCGTTGGCTTTCTTCTTGCGAATCATATTCGAGCAGAATACCTAAACAGTCCGGTATGGCCAGATTATATATACGTTGTCAGGCGATAATAGAAGATGCTTTGTGAAAGACTGTGTCGTACGGCCTCATGGTGGCTAG
>DATHJZ010000222.1:0-5263 GCA_035286365.1 Steroidobacteraceae bacterium
CTTATGCGCTGCCGAGCCCGGCAGGAATGGTGTCGGCTTTCCTTCGGCCCAATCTTCGATCCCGCTGCGATAGAACGGCGACAGCGGATGACCGGACGGCCCGCCGGGCAATTCGAGATAACCGTCCCGTTCGCGTCCGGGTGACACCGCAAAACGCTCGGACGCGCCAAACGAGCCGTCCTGCACGCGCGGCATATGGTGGTCGCCGGCGAGTTCCATCGTCGGCATGTCGAGCAGGCCCGACAACAGCGGCACTGCCCGCGACAGCGGATGACGCACGCGCACCGGTTCGCTGTGTCCGAACGTGCAGTGCTCGAGCGCGCCGCATTCCTCGAGCAGCGTCTCTATCGAAGCATCCAGTCGCTGCAGCAGGAATTCGCGCCAGCTGGCAGCGCCGGGCGGCGCGATGGAACTCGGTCGCTCGTTGACCAGCCGCCAGCCGGCCGCCTCGAACTGCGCCGGTCGGCGCGCCTCGAACGTGTCGCCCATGAATGCGGTAGTGAGCCCGTGCCACAACCCATCCTCGGTGTTGGCGCGGAACACGCGCACGAGGTAGTAGCCCACCGCGTCGGGACTCGCCGCAGGTTTCCAGCGGCTGACGAGCTCGCGGAATACGCGTCGCTGCGGCGCGTTGTGCATGGCGTCCTCGTCGATCAGGCCCAGCAGCAGATCGCGCCAGCGCGCGACGAACAGCGCGCGCGAATCGAGCTGAATCGTCAGCATGTCCGCTTCCGTGGCGGGGTGCGCGAGGCTCAGCAGATCGTCGCGGATCTGGCGGGCGCGCGCACCGATGTCGTACCCGCCCGCACCCACATCGGCCTCATCGTCGCCCAGCGTGGCCTCGAGCTCGCCGTCGACGACGCGTTGATTGGCGGTCCACAGGCGGCCCACCGGCGGATCGGCGATGCGCGGGTGATCCGTCGAATCGCGAAACTCGAGTGCGCCGAACAGGCGGTCCGGCCCGGTTCCGCGCGGCACGCGGCCGAGCAGCGTCCAGGCGATGCGGCCGCGCGTATCGCCGACCACCATGTTCTGACCGGGGATGCCGACCCGCGGCGCCAGCGTCAATGCGTCGTCGATGCTGCGCGCGCGCTCGAGACCTAACAATCCGAAGTTGGTGGCCTCCGGGCGGGTCGCGAGCCAGGCCACCTGTGCACACTCGCCCTGCGCCGCATCGCGGGCGTAGTCGGGGCCATCCAGCACCACGCCCGCACCCACGTCGCGGAATTCCACGTCCACGGCGTCGGCCCCGCGCACCAGGATGTGCTCGTGCCGAACGCCGTAATCGCCGCTCACACATTTGCCGAACCGGACGTCGGAGAAATCGCCGTAGCTGTTGGTGAATCCCCAGGCCACCTGCCCGTTCGAGCCGGCGGCCACGGCGGGCGTTCCCGGCAAGGTGACACCCGTGATGTCGAGCGGCGCCGCACCGCTGACCCGCAGCCGCGCCGGGTACCACACCGCGGGCACACCGAGATCGAGGTGCATGTCGTTCGCGATCAACGCGGTGCCCGAACGGGTGTGAATGCCGGCGACCGCCCAGCTGTTGCTGCCCGGCTTGGCTTCGCTCGCGCCGGCTTGCGGCGCGGGCCCGGGCGCGGTAAACCTGAGCAATTCGGGATACGGCTGCGTCAGCACGGGCGCGCTGTCCGTACAGGCCGCCTGCACACACGGCGCCTCGGACGAATAGTTAGGAGTATCCCAGTCGGAATGCCCGGCGTAGAGGAACGTGATGAGCTGGTGCGCCGCCGCGGGCGTCGCCTGCGCGGTCGCGGCGCGTTCCAGGCGGCGACGGTCGAGCTCGGCCGTGAGGCTGCCGTACTGCAGCTGCCACCACATCGAATGCACGACCAGCACGGAATCTTCCGGCAGCCACGCGCGCGGGCTGGCGCGCAGCAACAGGTATTCCCAGGGACGCGCGCGCAATGAATCCAGGCCCGCGTTCACCCCGCGCGCGTACGCATCGATGACCGCGCGTTCGTCGGCGGGCGCGGCCTCGATCACCCGGCGCGCCACGGCGCGAAAGCCGAAGCGGCGCGCGCGCGTGTCGGTCTTCAGCGCGACGCCGCCGAACAGCTCGGACAGTTCGCCGGCCGCGAGCCGGCGCGACAGATCCATCTGGAAATACCGATCCTGCGCGTGCGCGTAGCCGGTGGCGAAGGCCAGGTCGGGGCGCGAGGCAGCGCTGATCACGGGCCGGCCGGCCGCATCGCGTTCAATGGATGCTTCGGCGCCGAGCCCGGACGCGTCGGCCCTGCCATCGAGCTGCGGCAGGCTCTGCCGCATGGCCCACCAGGCGAGCCCGAAAGCGGCGAGCGCCAGCACCGCGACGACGATCAGCGTCCATCGCAGCCAGCGCAGCCACTTCATGAGTTTGTCAGTCCTGCGGAACGCGCAGGATGGTCAGGGCGTTGGTGCCGCCGGTGATGCCCGTGAGCTCACCCTTGGTGACGATGATCAGTTCGCCTTTTTCGACCAGGTCGAGCTGCAGCATCATCGTGAGGATGGCCTTGAACAGCTCGGCGGTGCGCACTTCGGGGATGTCGAACGGCACCGGGAACACGCCGCGATACAGCGTCACGCGGCGGCGCGTGGATTCGTGGCGCGTGAACGCGTAGATCGGTATGTCCGAACGCGAGCGCGACATCCACAGCGGCGTGGTGCCGGATTCGGTCAGCGCGACGATGGCGCGCACTTTCATGTGATTCGCCGTGTACATCACCGCCATCGCGATCGCCTCTTCGGTGCGATCGACGATCCCATCGACACGATGGCGCAGGCGATTGTGAGTGAGCTGGTATTTCTCGGCGCCGTTGATGATCTCTTCCATCGCCTGGATGGCCTTGACCGGATACTTGCCGATGGCGCTTTCCGCCGAGAGCATCACCGCGTCGGTGCCGTCCATCACGGCGTTGGCGACGTCCGAGACTTCGGCGCGCGTCGGCACCGGGCTCGAGATCATCGATTCCATCATCTGCGTGGCCGTGATCACGACCTTATTGCGCGTGCGCGATTCGTGGATGATGGTTTTCTGCAGGCCCGTGAGCTCGGCATATCCCATTTCGACCGCGAGATCGCCGCGTGCGACCATCAACACGTCGGAAGCGTCGATGATCTCGGTGAGATTGTGGATGGCTTCGTGGCGCTCGATCTTCGCGCACAGGTGGCCATGACCGCCCGCTTCGCGCAGCAGCGTGCGGGCGAGATTCATGTCGGCGGCGTCACGCGCGAACGACACCGCGATGTAATCCGCGCCGCGGCTGGCGGCGAATTTGATGTCCTCGCGATCCTTGTCGGTCAGGGCGGGCGCGGAGATGCCGCCGCCCTTGAGATTCACGCCCTTGCGACCGGAGAGTTCGCCGCCCGCGATCACTTTCGTATCGATACGCGAGCCCGAGACCTTGGTGACCTCGAGTTCGATCAAACCGTCGTTGAGCAGCAGCCGATTGCCGACCTTCACGTCCTTCGGCAGGTTCCTGTAGGCGCAGCCGACGACTTCCTCGTTGCCCGCGTTGATGTCGTGCGAGGTGTCGAGCGCGAAAGCCTGGCCGTCCTTGAGGTCGACCTTCTTGTTAGTGAAGTTCTCGATGCGGATCTTGGGACCCCCGAGATCTGCAAGTATCCCCACGTAGCGGCCCGCGCGGCGCGCTGCTTCGTGCACGAGATCGATGCGACGCCCGTGCTCCTCCTGCTTGCCGTGCGAGAAGTTGACGCGCGCGACGTCGAGTCCGGCGCGGACCATCTCGGTGAGTGTTTCGATGGAGTCTGTCGCGGGACCTAGGGTGGCGACGATCTTGGTGCGTGAGTGCAACTGGGGTATTGGCATGGCGGCGCATTCTGCCACGCGAATCGCCGCGTGGCGCATAATCAAAGACGTAATTAAAAATCGGAGGGGCGTCGATGTTGCAGCAATCCTGGGCCAAATTTTCATGGGCAATGCTGGCGGTGGGGCTCGTTCTAGGTGCAAGCCTGCAGTGGGCGCGCGCCGCCGATGCACCCGCCGCGGGGCGCGTGTTCGAATTACGCACTTACCACACGTTTCCGGGCCGCCTCGATGCCCTGCACAAACGTTTTCGCGAACACACCATGAAGATCTTCGAGAAGCATGGCATGACGAATGTCGCGTACTGGACACCACAGGACAGTCCGGCCAAAGAGACCACGCTCATCTATGTGATCTCGCACGCGAGTCGCGAGGCCGCAAAGGCGAACTGGGCGGCGTTCGGCGCGGATCCGGAGTGGAAGAAGGTCGCGGCGGCGTCGGAAGCCGATGGCGGGAAGATCGTCGAGAAGGTCGAGTCCGTGTTCATGGACGCGACTGACTACTCGCCGGTGAAGTAAGAATGGGGTCAGGCCCCATTTCTTGGCAAAAGGGGCCGGACCTGGAGCAGGTCCGGCCCCTTTTGCCAGGAAATGGCGCCAGACCCCTAGCTAACTACCGTTAGCTCTGGATTCGAGCATGGCCACCGCGGGCAGCGTCTTCCCCTCGACGAACTCGAGGAACGCGCCGCCGCCCGTGCTGATGTACGAGATGCCCTCTTCGACGCCGTACTTCTCGATCGCCGCCAGCGTGTCGCCGCCGCCGGCGAGCGAAAACGCCGGGCTCCTGGCAATCGCCTGCGCGATCGTCTTCGTGCCCTCACCGAACTGATCGAACTCGAACACGCCCACCGGGCCGTTCCAGATGATCGTGCCGGCCGTCTGCAGCATCGCGCCGAAGCGCTCGGCCGTATCCGGGCCGATATCGAGAATCAGCTCATCCGACCGCACATCGTGAATGTTGCGCACGTCGGCATGCGCCGTCGCGGCAAATTCCTTCGCCACGACCACGTCCGTCGGCAGCGGAATCTCCGCGCCGCGCGCGCGCGCCTGCTCGAGCAGCTTGCGCGCCATGTCGAGCATTTCCGCCTCATGCAGCGACTTGCCGACGTTGACGCCAGTGGCCGCGAGAAAGGTATTCGCGATGCCGCCGCCCACGATCAGCTTGTCCACCTTGGCTAACAAGGATTCGAGCACCGTGAGCTTGGTCGACACTTTCGAACCAGCAACAATCGCGACGAGTGGCCGCGCCGGCTTCGCCAGTGCACGCTCGAGCGCTTCCAGTTCACCTACCAGCAGCGGGCCCGCGCAGGAAATCTTCGCGAACTTGCCGACACCGTGAGTGGAAGCCTCGGCGCGATGCGCCGTACCGAACGCATCCATCACGAACACGTCGCACAGTGAGGCCATCTGCTTCGCGAGATCTTCCTTGTCCTTCTTCTCG
>DATHJZ010000223.1:0-33577 GCA_035286365.1 Steroidobacteraceae bacterium
GGGTCTCGGCGGCTACCAGCTCGGCAATTTTCCCGCCGGGTGGTCCGAATGGAACGATCGTTACCGGGACACGATGCGTGCGTTCTGGCACGGCGGACATCGGATGCTGGGCGGCTTCGCCGAACGCTTCGCGGGCTCGAGAGACCTGTTCCGTCGCAATGGACGCAAGCCGACGGCCAGCATCAACTTCGTCGCGGCGCATGATGGCTTCACCTTGCGCGACACGGTGTCGTACAACGAGCGGCACAACGAGCTCAACCTCGAACAAAACCGCGACGGGCATTCCAACAATCAGAGCTGGAACTGCGGCGCCGAAGGCCCGACCGACGACGTGGCAGTAATCGCCCTGCGTCGCCGCCAGGTGCGCAACATGTTGACGACGCTGTTCTTCGCGCAGGGCGTACCGATGCTGCTGGCCGGCGATGAGTTGTATCGCACGCAGAACGGCAACAACAACGCCTACTGCCAGGACAACGAAATCAGCTGGGTGAACTGGGCCGGCCTCAAGGCCGACGACTCGCTGCTGCAATTCGTGCGTGGCCTGTCGGCATTGCGTCGCACGCACAGCGAGCTGCGGCGCGAGACTTTTCTCAAGGGCGCGCTGCAGGCGAGCCACGCGCGCGATATCTCCTGGTGGCACCCGAGCGGTCACGAGATGGCCGACCAGGAATGGAACAATCCCGATTTGCGCACGCTCGGCGTCGGCCTCGGCGGCACCGCATCGTCGCCGGACCTGCTGTTGTTGCTGAATCCCACCGGGGCCGAGTGCGAATTTCAGCTGCCTTCGTTCAAGGCCGAATACCACTGGGATGTGGTGCTCGACACCGCCCATCCGGTCGGAATCCTGGCAGGGTCGCGGCTGCCCGCTGGTCCCGTGAAGGTCGGTCCTCACCAGGCGCTGGCCCTGCAACGTGTCATCTGACGAGCTGATACCGCTCATCGAGCGGCTGGCGCGTGCGCGCGGCCTCGGTGATGCGTACTACTCCTACCAGGGCGAGCTCAAGCACTTTTCGCTGACCACGAAGGCCGCGATCCTGCGCGCCATGCATTGCCGGCTCGATGACGCCGGGGTGCTGCGCGCGCAGATCGAAGAGTCCGAATCTTTGGCTCCCAATGGGTTGTTAGGCGACGTGGTGGTGCTGCGCAACGGCGCGCGCGCGGCGCGGATCAATACTCCGGCCATCGACTACAACGCGCTGCTGCGCTGGACCGTGAAACTGGAACAGGGCGGTGAGGTGCGCGGCGAGGTGCGCGCCTGGGACCTGCCGGAGCGCGGTTCGCACCAGCAGGAAGGTCGTTGGTCGGTGCTGCGCGACCTGGCACTGCCAGCGGAGTTGCCGTTGGGCTATCACCAACTCACGCTCGATCTCGAACGATCCGCAAGCGCGTCCTGCCCGTTGATCGTCACCCCCGAAAAGTGCCACGAACCTGCGGATATCGCGCGTGGCGCGAAATTGTGGGGCGTCGCCGTGCAGCTCTATGCGCTGCGCTCGGAACACAACTGGGGCATCGGCGATTTCACCGATCTGGCCGAACTACTGCGACTGGCGGCCGGCGTCGGTGCGGGTTTCGTCGGCATCAGCCCGGTGCACGCGTTGTTCTTCTCGGATCCCACCTTGTATTCGCCGTATTCGGCCTCCAGTCGTCATGCGCTCAACGTGATGTTCATCGATGTGTCGGCGGTGCTGGAAGTGCAGGGCTCCCGAGACGCGCAGGCGCTCATGTCGGACGCCGGCTTTCGCGCGCGGCTCGCCGCGGTGCGCGCCGCGCAGCAGGTGGACTATCCGGCCGTCGCGAGCTTGAAGCTTGCCGTGCTCGCGGCCGCGTTCGAGCGCTTTCGCACCGAACATCTGGCGCGCCACAGCGCGCGTGCGGCTGCCTGTCGGGACTACCTGCGTGAGCGTGGCGAACCGCTGCGCGGCACATCCTCTTCGACGCGCTCGACACGTACCTGCGGCGGCAGCTCGGCACTGGCGCAGGCTGGCACAACTGGCCGCAGGAGTACCGCAGCCCCGCGAGCGAGGCCGTGCGGCGTTTCGCGGAAACGCATGCCGACGAGGTCGACTTTCACGGCTACCTGCAATGGATCGCGAGCGAGCAGTTGGGCGCGGTGCGCGCGCTGGCGCGCGAGTTGCAGTTGTCGGTGGGCGTCTACGGCGACTATGCCGTCGGGGTCAACGCGTCGGGCTCGGAAACCTGGTCGGATCAATCGCTGTATTGCATGGGGGCGGTGATCGGTGCGCCACCCGATCCGCTCGGCGTGGGCGGACAGGAGTGGGGCATTCCGCCGCAGGATCCGCGCGAACTCACACGCACTGCTTATGCGCCATTCGTCGCGCTGCTGCGTGCCAGCATGGGCAACTGTGGCGCGCTGCGCCTCGATCACGTGATGGGATTGTTTCGCCTGTGGTGGGTGCCGCGCGGTTTCAAATCCGCCGACGGCGGCTACGTGCACTATCCGCTCGAAGACTTGTTAGGCGTGGTGGCGCTGGAGAGCCACCGGCAGCAATGCCTGGTGGTGGGCGAGGATCTGGGAGTAGTCCCCGACGAAATCCGCCGCGCGCTGCCGCAGTTCGGCGTGTACCACTACAAGGTGGTGTTGTTCGAACAGAAGAACGGCGAGTTCGTGAAGCCCGCCGACTACGCACGGCCCGCGCTCGCGACGGTGACCACGCACGATCTGCCGACCCTCAACGGCTGGTGGAGCGGGCACGACATCGATTTGTGGGAGAAGCTTGGCTTCTATGCGGATCCATCGGTGGCCGAGCGCATCCGTGGCGAGCGCCGGTCCGACCGCGAGCGCCTGCTGAATGCGCTGCGCCGCGAAGATCTCTGGCCCGCCGCAGACAACGCCAATGCGCCGCTGCCGGATTATTCGGCCGCGCTGGGCCGCGCGCTGCACGTCTATCTAGGCAAGAGTCAGTCGACCCTGGTCACGGTCCAGCTCGAAGACATGATCGGCATGCTTACGCCTGTGAACGTGCCGGGTACCAGCCACGAATACTCGAACTGGACGCGCCGCATGACCGCGAGCGCGCGCGAAATCTTCGCGCGTCCGGACGTGCACGCGCTGGCGGCCGCCATGCGCGCGGCGCGCGCAATCTGAGCAACGCAATTGAGTAAGATCGGGCCATGCTGCAATCGCTGATCTACACCGCGCAACGCGCCGGCGCCGCCATCATGGCGGTGTATGCCACGGAATTTTCCGTGCGCGACAAGGCCGATGCATCGCCGGTCACCGCCGCGGACGAAGCGGCCGAGAAAATCCTGCTCGCGGATCTTGCCGCGATCGCCCCGGGCGTGCCCGTGGTCGCCGAAGAGGCGGTCGCGGCGGGGCACGTGCCGGTTATTTCCGACCCGGCAGAGCGTTTTTTTCTGGTGGATCCGCTCGACGGCACGCGCGAATTCGTCAGCCACCGTGACGAATTCACCGTCAACGTCGCCCTGATCGAAGCCGGCGAGCCGGTGCTGGGCGTGGTGTTTGCGCCGGCGCGGCGCGAGTTGTACTGGGGCGACGTCAAGGCCGGGAAGGCTGGAATGATAGACGCGGATCCCGACGGCACGATGCCATCGATGGGGACGAGCATCGCGGCGCGCGTGGCGCCCGCGCGCGGCTTGACCGCCGTCGCCTCGCGCTCGCATCGCACACCGGAGACCGACGCCTTTCTCGCCAACTACTCCATCGCCGAGTTCCGCTCCATCGGCTCTTCGCTCAAGTTCTGCCTGGTGGCCGCAGGCTTTGCGGATATCTATCCGCGCATCGGCACCACCATGGAATGGGACACCGCCGCCGGTCATGCCGTGCTCGCGGCCGCGGGTGGGCGCGTCAGCGGGCTCGACGGCGAGCCGTTCCGGTACGGCAAGCCGGGTTTCAGGAACGGCAACTTCGTGGCCCGGGGGCGTGAGTAGTGGCCGGCAATGCCCCGCGCGCCGCCGACCCTAAAATCACGGACTATGGGCGGCTCATCGCCGTCCCCGCAATCTGGGGCGGCACCTTCGTCGCGGGCAAATTCGTGGTTGCGACCTTTTCGCCGTTGATGGGTTCGTTCGCGCGCTACGTGGTCGCCTGCGTGGCGCTACTGGTGGCGGCGTTCGCGGTCGAGGGCGGATTGCCGCGGCTCACGCGCCAGCAATGGGTCGCCACCTTTGTGCTCGGTTTGTTAGGCGTGTTTTCGTACAACCTGTTCTTCATGGGCGCGCTCGAGCGCCTGCCGGCGAGCCGGGCGGCCTTGATCATTGCGCTCAATCCGGTGATCACGATCACCATTTCATCGTTCGCGTTGAAGGAGCACCTGAGCCCACGCCGCTGGGCCGGCGTCGCCATCGCGCTCACAGGCGTGTGGATCGTGATCTCGCATGGCGACGTGATCAGCATCGCCGCCGCGGGCGTCGGAGCCGGCGAGCTGTTCATGCTGGCCGCGGTGACTTCCTGGGCGCTGTACACCGTCATCGGCCGCAAGGTCTTGAGCGGTTTGTCGCCGATCGCGGCTACCAACTACGCCGCGTTGTTTGGCACGCTGATGCTGGGGCTGGTCGCGGCGCGCGAATTCGATACCCTGCACGCCGCGCAGTTCGGCTGGAAAATGATTGCCGCGTTGCTGTACCTGGGCGTCGGCGGCACGGCGCTGGCGTTCGTCTGGTACTACACCTCCATCAAGAAGCTGGGCGCCGCGGTGGCGAGCATTTTCACCAACCTCGTGCCGGTATTCGGCGTCGCCATCAGCGTGGCCGTACTGGGCGAGCCGTTGCTGCCGTCGATGCTGGTGGGTGGAGCGGTGGCGATCGTCGGTGTGTTCATGGTGTCGCGCGTCTGACGCCGCATGAGTGCGGCGGTGCCCGGCAACACTGTGATCCGTGCGGCGCGCCCGGAAGACATCGACGCGCTGATCGAACTTGCTGCGACGACGTTTCACGATACGTACTGCACGATGGACGATCCGGCCGACATCGCCATCTACGTCACGACCAACTTCACGCGACGCGTGTTTGCCGACATTCTCGCGGATGCATCGATGACGCTGAGCGTCGCGGAGTCGGGTGGCCGTCTCGTCGGCTATCTACAGACCAGCCGCTCGCCGCCGCCGCCCTGCGTCAGCGGACCTGCGCCCATCGAACTGGCGCGGCTCTACCTGCGCCAGGAAGCCATCGGCACGGGACTCGGCGCGGCGCTGATGCGCGAAATGCATGCGCAGGCGCGGGGCCAGGGCTGCGAGACGAGCTGGCTGGTGGTCTATCGGCGCAACGACCAGGCGCGTGATTTCTATCGGCGCTGGGATTTCGCCGAAGTCGGAGTCAAGGATTTCCAGTTCGGCGGCAAGGTCTATTCCGACCCGGTGATGTCGGCGCCGGTGCGGGAAGTTTGAGCAGCAATGCGCTCAACCGCGCTCGCCGTACAGCATCACCATGTTTGCCAGGTGCTGTTGCAGGATCGGGTAGTTCACCACGCGCATCGGAATGTCGAACACCTCGCCACCGGCTGCGCGCACCTCGAGGACGCCTTCTTTGGCGTGTTCCTGCAAGGCGCGGATGCTCGACCAGCTCATCGCGCCCACGCGCAACCGGCTCCAGCGCGCGCCGTTGCTGGTCGATGTCATGCCTGCGGTGTCGAACCGGATAGTGAAGCTGCGCGCGAACGACAGCGCGGTGAATGCCGCGGAGCACGCGCCGGCGAACGCCGCCACGATCCACAGGCTGAGTGGCGTCCCGCTTACATTCAACACCGGGTTCCTGAAACCTTCGACGAGTGCAAACAGGCAGATCGCGGCGCTGACCACGCAGCCCGTGGCGGTGAGCAAGCCGGGAACGAGAGGGTCATGGAATTCCAGCACGAGATTGCCCGGGGCGCGGCGCGGCGGCGCGGCTTCGAGCGCGCGCGCCATGTCGCGGATTTCCGGAGCATCGAGCCGCTCGCGCAGGCTCAACAATTCCGCGCGCGCGGCCTCGTCGGGTGCTTCCGCCAGCAGACGGTCGATTTCCTGCAGCGTCTTGCGGTGCTCGTTCGGCGGCTGATTCATCGCCACGCATTATAGGGGTTACACTCGTCGCCTAATGACTCAAGACCGCGTCAGCATTTATCCCCACTGGATCGGCGGACATGCCACGCCCGGCACCTCCGGCCGCGCCGGCGACGTGTTCAATCCTTCGCTCGGCATCGTTGCCGCACGCGTGGCGCTCGCGTCCGAAGCCGAGGTCGCCGCGGCGGTGGCGGCCGCACGCGCGGCGTTCCCGGCCTGGGCTGCGACCCCGGCGCTCAAGCGCGCGCGCGTGTTGTTCAAATTCAAGGAGATCGTCGAGCAGCGGCGCGCCGAGCTCGCGCAGCTCATCGCCTCCGAGCACGGCAAGCTCGTAAGCGATGCGGCCGGCGAAGTGACGCGCGGCCTCGAAGTGGTGGAATTCGCGTGCGGCGCGCCGCACCTGACCAAGGGCGAGTTCGCGGACAACGTCGGCACGGGCGTCGACAGTTACAGCCTGCGGCAGCCGTTGGGAGTCGCGGCCGGAATCACGCCGTTCAATTTTCCCGCCATGGTGCCGATGTGGATGTTCCCGGTGGCGCTGGCCTGCGGGAATTCGTTCATCCTCAAGCCTTCCGAACGGGATCCGGGCCCGGGATTGTTGTTAGCCCGGTGGCTCTCCGAGGCAGGATTGCCCCCCGGTGTGTTCAGCGTCGTCAACGGCGACAAGGTCGCGGTGGATGCGCTGCTGCGGCACCCGGACGTGAATGCCGTGAGTTTCGTCGGCTCGACGCCCATCGCCGAATACGTGCAACGTGAAGGTATCGCGCACGGCAAGCGAGTCCAGGCGCTCGGCGGCGCCAAGAATCACCTGGTCATGCTGCCCGATGCCGATGTGAACCTGGTCGCCGATGCCTTGTTAGGCGCGGCCTACGGCTCGGCCGGCGAGCGCTGCATGGCGATCTCCGTGGCCGTCGCGGTCGGCGATGCCACGGCGGACAAGCTGGTCGGTGTGCTATCCGGGCGGGTGAAGAATCTGCGCGTCGACCATTCGCAGAACGGCGAGGCGGACATGGGCCCGCTGATCACCGCCGCGCATCGCACCAAGGTGCTCGACTACATTTCCGCCGGCATCGCCGAAGGCGCCCGCCTCGTGGTCGACGGGCGCGAACACAAGGTCAAGGGATACGAGAACGGCTTTTTCCTCGGCGGCTGTCTGTTCGACGGCGTGCGCCCGGAGATGAAGGTCTACCGCGAGGAGATCTTCGGTCCGGTGCTGGTCGTGGTGCGCGTGCCGACGCTCAAGGACGCGATCGCGCTGGTCAATGCACACGAATTCGCCAATGGCACCGCCGTATTCACGCGCGATGGCGGCGCCGCACGCGCCTTCGTGCAGGGCATCGAAGTCGGGATGGTGGGCGTCAACGTGCCGATACCCGTGCCGATGGCGTTCTTCAGCTTCGGCGGCTGGCGGCGCTCGAGTTTCACGGACCACGCCATGCATGGCATGGAAGGCATCCGCTTCTATACGCGTCTGAAAACCGTGACGAGCCGCTGGCCGGTCGTTGAAAACGATGCGGATCGCGGCGGCGCCGAATTCGTCATGCCGACGATGAAGTAGGCGCGCCGCCCGCATGCAACTAGATAGCCCGAAACTGGGCTTCCCGACGGCGTTCTGTTGCAACTGCGGTGATACGAACTGTGTGGCCGAGATCCAGGACACGCGGGTCACGCGCTACTTCGGCATTGGCGGCACCGAGACCGTTTTTCAATTGCCGGTGCCGGTGTGCGCGGCCTGCCGGCGCAGCACGCGGCGGCGCGCGCCGGGCCTGTTCGCGCGCCTGCTGGTGCTGGCACTGGCGGTCGGCGTGTTCTTCCTTGCCCTGGTGATGATCGCTTCCTTCGTCATGCTGCCGGAGTGGATAGGCACCCACTTGTTCGCAATCAGCGTGTTTTTGGCAGTCTTGTTGATGGCGCTGATCCTCAAGCTGCGGCGCCCGAAGCCGCCAAAGACCAGCTTCTATCAACCCGTGCGCATCAAGGAAGTCAGCGTCCAGGTCACCGACGTGATGCACGGATATGGTCACGTGGCGTACATGAAGCTGGCGTTCACGAATCCCGACTATCTCAACGTGTTCGTGAACGCGAATCGCGACGCCATCGGCGCAGGGAACATCGCCGCCGTTAAGGTGTGAACGACGGCAAGCGCTGAAGCTCGCGATTCACGCGGCATTTGCACGCTGACTTGCCGCGCGCACCAGGCTGTAATTCGCGTCCCGGTACTTGCAGGAGCAGCGCATGGATGCGCGCGATCTTCCTCCGCAGCAATCGCTCGAGGTCAGGCGCCTCGCGCACCTTGCGACAGTCGTCCTGGCCGCGCTGTTGGCGCTGGGGATCTGGGCGGGCTATGGCGCGCTGTTGTCCGGCGGCCATGTTCGTTGAATTGCTCGACGCAGGGGCATTGCTCGCAGCCGCGCTGCTGATCGGCGGGTTGATCGCGTTGCCGGCGCTGTGCGCACAGGCGCGGCGGCGCGCCAGCCGTAACGCGAGCGAAGTCGCGGCGCAATTGATCGAGTTCGCCGCGAGCGTGCGCGGCGCCGCGCGCTGTCTGCCGCTCGATGCGGCGTGGCGCGCACGCATGGAGCAATTGCGCATGCCCGAGTTCGTCTCTTTCCTGCTGGCGCAGGAACTGGCGCGGCCCAACCCCGCGCTGCTCGCGGACACCGCGCAACGGCTGGCGCTGCGCCTCAAACGGCGCGTCGCCTTCGAGCGCAAAATGCTGGCGCGCACCGCGTCGGGGCGCCGCCGTGGGGCGCTGGCAGCCGCCGTTCCACCGCTGGTGTTACTCGCCATGGGAGTGGCCGGGCAGCGGCTGCCGATGGGTGCGCTGGCAGTGCTGTTGTGCCTCGAGGCGTTTGGTTGCTGGCTGCTGTGGCGCGTGGCGCGCGTCGAAATCTGAAGGGGGTTTGCGATGAGCGACCTGCCGTTCTTCTATCTTGCGCCGCTGGCCGTCGGCGCCTTCAGCCTGAGCGTATTCGGTCTGCGCGGCGTTCTTGGGCTGCGCGCGGCGTTGCGCGAGGCGGATTTCGAGAGTCTGTCCGCACCGGAACACTGGCCGGTAACGCGCGCCTTCTGCGGCCTGTGCGTTGCATTGCCGGTGTTGTTCGCCGCGGCTGCCCTCGGCAATGTGGCGTGGCTCGCGGCGCTGACGGCCGGCGCGCTGGGTTACACGTTCGCGCCGCTCTTCCGCGACTCGGCGCTGCAGCGCGCCCGGCAGGAACTGCTCGACGACCTCGCGCTGCACCTCGACCTCATGGCGCTGGCGATGGAGGCCGGCAGTAGTTTGGCCGCGGCGCTGGGGACCTGCGCAGAGCGGGCCCCGGACGGCGTCCTGCGACGTGTCTGGGTGCGTATCGTCCTCGAAGTGCACGCCGGCGCCGATCTCTTCGAAGCATTGCGCGCGCTCGATCAGCGCCTGGGCTTGCGTCCCTTCAGCACCTTGATTGCCGCGCTGCGTTCGGCCGAGCGCCTGGGGATGGACCCGGCGGCGGTGCTGCGCGAACGCGCACGGCAGGCGGCCGCCAACCGGTTTGCGCGCGCCGAGCGCCGCGCGCGGGCCGCGCCGCTCAAGTTGTGGGCCACGCTCATGCTGTGCATCGCGCCTTGCTCACTGGTGCTGCTGGCGTTTCCAGTGGCCCGGATGCTCGCGGCCATTGCCGACTAACCCATTTCCGACGGAACTATGGGCCCTGGTCGTCGGGGCCCTGCTCGACAGAAAGGGGCCGGCGCTTGATCTGCGTGACCTGCTCGAGCGACAGCAGATCCTCGGGGCGGTCGATGTCGAGCTCGGCGCTCGGCATGGGCAGCCGCACCAGCCGGTCGACGTGGCGCTGCAGCAGCAGCTGGGCGCCGCGATCGCCGCGCAACTCGTTCAGCTCGCGAAAACACCAGCGCGGAAAAATCGCCGGCACGCCGGCGCTACCGGCGTACTGCGCGGCGGCAATAGACGCAGGATTGCGGCGCCACGCGCCCGCCAGCCGGCGCAGGTCTTCGGTGCTCACCGCGGCCTGATCGGCGAGCACGATGAGCACGCCGTCGGCAGTCGAAGAGACGTGCGTCAAGCCCTCGCGGATGGAACTCGCGATGCCTTCGGACCAGTCGCGATTCACCGCCACCGAGGCGGGACTGTGCTTGAGCAGTGGAGCCAGCTCGCCAGCATGTGCGCCCAGCACCACGGTGACGGAATGGCCGGCGAGCTCGACGGCGCGGCTCACGATGGTGTGCATCAGCGGGCGGCCGTTGACGCGTACCAGCTGTTTGGTGGCGCCGAATCGCGAAGATGCCCCCGCGGCAAGCACCACGACATGTATGTGGTTCGGCTCGAAAACCGCGGAGTCGCTCACTTGGAGTTCAGCGTTTGGTCAAGAATCCGATCGCCACGACGGAGACCACGCAGATGCCGGCAATTATCGCCGTCCTGGTGGCGACCTCGGCGAAGGCCGCGCGCGGGATCACGTCCAGCACCACCAGGATGGCGATGGCTGCCAACGCCAGGATGGTGAGGCTGGCGAGCGTGCGTGCCACACCGCCGACAGCGCGGATTTCGGACTCGGGTTTCTGGGGCTCGAGATTCATGGCGGCCGATATTACTCCGCTCGGGCCGCCGGGCCGCAGCTCGCGCCGGACAACCGTTAAACGGGTCGCATTTGGGGTGCTTTTGGGGAGCGGCGTGCGCCAGCGCACGCCCAATCCCGCGATTTGGCGCTAGTTTTAGCCTTCTGTTCAATGGGATGGAACTCCTACGCCGTGAGCACCCAGTTCTTCGAACGTCAGGAAGTGCAGCGCAAATACACGCGCTGGCTGGTGCTCGGCTTCATCGCCGCCATCCTGCTGGTCGTCGTGGTCATCAATCTGGTGGTGCTGGTCGGCCTCGGCGGCAACCCGATGTGGGTTTTGCGCCGCAATCCCGAATACGTCTTCTGGATCTCGATGGCGGTGCTCGCCACCATCCTCTTCGCCTGCTGGCACCGCGCGTCGCAGCTGCGCACCGGCGGCGGCGCCGTGGCGCGTTCGCTGGGCGGTGTGCACATCAAGGCCGAGGACACCGATCTGGCGCATCGCCGGCTCGTCAACATCGTCGAGGAGATGGCGATCGCGGCGCGCATCCGCAAGCCGCAAGTCTTCGTGTTGCCGGATGAGGAAGCCATCAACGCCTTCGCGGCCGGCCACTCGCCGGACGAGGCGGCCATCGCCGTGACGCAGGGCGCGCTCGACAAGCTCGATCGCGATCAGCTGCAGGCGGTCATCGGCCACGAGTTCAGTCACATTCTCAACGGCGACATGAAGATCAACATGCGGCTTACCGCGTGGATCTTCGGGCTGTTCGTCATCACCGACATTGCGCGGCGCCTCATGCGTGGCCGCAGCCGCGGCAAGGGCGACGCGCGGCTCAAGATGGTCGCCTTCGGCATCTTCGTGGCCGGCAGCGTGGGAATGCTGGCGGGCCGTCTGCTGCAGGCGGCGGTCTCGCGCCGGCGCGAGCACCTGGCAGATGCCTCGGCCGTTCAGTTCACGCGCAATCCTGGCGCGTTGCAGGGCGCGTTCATCGTGATGGCGGCGAACCGCGCCGGCACGCGGTTGATGCATGCCGGTTCCGCAGGCGTAGCGCACATGTTCTTCGCGGGCAGCGATCCGTCCTGGGCCGACAAGATTGGCGGCGCGTGGTTCGCCACGCATCCGTCGATCGAAGAACGCGTGCGCGCCGTCGATGGACGCGTGACGCCCTTGAAGTTCCGCACGCTCGTCAGCGACGAGAAACGCAAGATCATCGCAAAGGCCGCACAAGCGAATGCCGAGCAGGCCGAAGCCGACAAGGCCAACGCAGCGCAGACCTCCGCGGCCGCCCAGCTGCGCGAAGCGGCGAAACTCGTGCCGGGCGTGGTCGAACTACCCGCCGATGCGCTGGCCGGATTGGCGCTGGCCGTCGGCGACGCGGCTACGTCCGCGCCGGACGCGCGCGCCCCGACCAGCATGCCGGCACGGAGCCTTTCTCTCGCCCCGGAAGTGGAGATGGCCGAGACGCTGCCGTCCGGCGTGCGCCTGGTCGCTGGGCGTGCGCTGCCGCCCGATGTGCTGCGCAATCGCCTGAGTGCCGAACAACAGTCGTCGATCGACGCGCTGGTCGCGCAGGTGGAAACATCGATCGTCGCGGTGCAGGGCGCATTCGTCGCGGCCATGCTGGCGGCGGAACCGGCCAAGTGGCGCACGCAGCTGACGCGGCTCGCACCGCTGCTCGGCATCGAACTATTGAAGGAAACGCAGGCGCAGGTTGCGCGGATCGCGCAGCTGGCGCCGGCGGCGCGATTGCCGCTGCTCACGGATCTGCTCACGCTGCTCGACAGTCTCGAGCCGGCCGATCGCAAGAAACTGCGCGCGGTGGCGCGCGGGTTTGCGCCGACCGTCGCAACCGGCGACATGCTGCGTTTCGCAGTGACGCGCCTCATCGAAAAGCGCATGGCCAAGGCGACCGAGGAAACCCCGCCGGTGCCATTGCCGGAGCGGTCGGCCGCCGTGTGCGCGCTCTATGCTGCGCTCGCGCAGTGCCGATTCGGCGCGGGCAAGCAGGGACAGAATTCGTACCGTGCCGGCCTCATGGGCATGCTGCCGCCGCAGAAGTGGGCGCCGTATCCGGAGGCGTTGATCAAGCCTGCGGCACTCGACGCCGCGCTCGCCGCGGTCGCGCAGGTGCATCCGACCGGCAAGCGTTCGTTCTCCGAAGGCTTGGCGCGCGTGATTGCGGTCAGCGGCCGGTTGACCGTGCCGCAGGTCGATCTGCTGCGCGCGATCTGCCTGACCGTCGATTGCCAGGTGCCGCTGCTGCCGATCGACGTCGTGTTCGAAGACGTGGACGTTGCGCCACCGGCCGCTCAGGCCAGCGCGCGATAAACCATCCGGGTTCCCACCAGCAGCAGGAATACGCCGAACGCCTGCGACAGGCGGCGCCGGCTCAGGTGGTGAGAAACGCGCGCGCCAAGTGTCGCCGTCAACATCGAGCCGGGGACGATGATCGCAAGTCCCACGAGGCTCACGAACCCCACCGTGGCCCAGGGCAAGGACACCGGCGGCTTCGCCAGTAGATAGCCAAGCGTGCCGGGGATGCTGATGAAGATGCCGAAGAAGGCCGCCGTGCCCACGGCGCGATGGATGGGATAGCCACACAGATTCAGCGTGGGCACCGTCAAGGTACCGCCGCCAATTCCCATGATGGCGGAGATTCCCCCGATCAATCCCGCGAGGACTGCGCCACCGGCACCGCCGGGCACGGCGTTCGTGGCGCGCAGGTGGTCGAGCGGCAGCAGCATCTTGAACGCGACCAGCAATGCGACGGTGCCGAACACGCCCGCCAGCGCGGCGAGCGGCGCGTGCGCCGCGAGCACGCTGCCGAGCGCGGCGCCGAGCACCATCGGCACGCCCCAGGTCCGCGACAACTCCCAATCGACCGCGCCACGCCGGTGATGGGTGCGTGCGGAACTGATCGAGGTGGGGATGATGGCCGCGAGCGAAGTCGCGACGGCGACGTGCATGCGGTATTCCTCCGGCACGCCGGCGAAGCGCAGCAAGTATTCGAGTACCGGCACGGTGACGATGCCACCGCCGACGCCGAGCAACCCGGCGGCAAAGCCTGCGACGACTCCCGACACCGCGAGAATGGCGATGAGCGGTAGCAGCTCGGCAAAACCGATGGCGCCGAATTCCGCGCTCAAGGAATCGTCTGCGCGGTTTCCGAGAACGGACGCCCGGCGCGGCCCGCGAGTACGGCGTGGATCTCGCCGATGATCGACAAGGCGATGGATTCCGGGGCGCGTCCGCCGATGTCCAGGCCCACGGGCGCGCGCAGCCGCGCACGCAGTGCGGCGGCATCCGCACCCAGGTCCGAAAGCAGCTTCTCGCGCCGTCCAGCCGGCCCTAGCAAACCAACGTAGGGCAGGGCAGCACGGCTCAACGCGCGCAGATAGTGCAGGTCGGATTCGAGATGGTGGCTCATGACAATCGCGGCGACGTGGTCCGCGAGCCGCACCGCGCTCGCGAGGTCGTGAGGATCCGCATCGATCAACTGCGTCGCCGGCGGAAAACGCTCGGGCGACAGATAGCCGGCACGGTGATCCACCACCGTGACCCGCCAGCCCAGAAAGGCGGCGAGTTCGGCGACCGGGCGCGCGTCGGGCCCGCCTCCTAACAAAAGTATGCGCGGCGGCGGCATCACCGTTGCGACGAACAGGTCGACGCCGGGCGGGGTAGCGCCGTTCGCGCCGTTCAGCAGCGCGCGCCCCAGCGGGAAACCGCGGTCGTTGCTCCCGATCACGAACGCAACGCGCAGCTCGCGCATCGCGAGGAAACTTTGCGCCATGTCCGCCAGCGGTTGCCAGTCGTCCGTGGCCGCAACACGCGTGAGGAGAATATCCATGGCGCCTTCGCACCCGGCGCCGAGTCCGAACAACTGATCCGTGGTGCTGCGCAGATCGTAGCTCACGATATCGGCAACGCCGGTGGCGGCAACAGCACGCGCGTGTTCGCGCAGATCACCTTCGAGACATCCACCGGACAGCAATCCGGCGTATTCGCCGTCGCTCGCGATCAACATCTGCGCGCCGGGCTTGGCGTAGGTTGACCCACCGGTGCGAATCACCGTGGCGAGCACCAGGGGCTCACCGGACTGACGGGCGCGGTCGAACAGCGGTAACAAGCGGTGGAGCGACATGGAGGGTGAAATATATGCGACTTTGAGCGCGCTGCGCTTGCGCGTTGAGGGGTGCAACCAGTAGATTTGCCGGGCTTTTTTGCACCTTCCCTCAGGTCTCACGTCGCAATGCCAGCCTCTGACCCCTCCGCCTGGGTCGTACACAAATTCGGCGGTTCTTCGGTCGCTGACGCCGAATGTTTTCGTCGCGTCGCCAACATTCTCGAATCCTTGGCCCCCGGCCGGCTGGGGGTCGTCTTGTCTGCCTGCCGTGGCGTCACGGACGCGTTGCTCGGCCTGGTCGTGCGCGCCGAAGCACAGGATGATGCCTGGCGCGGCGATCTCGACGCCATACGCGCGCGACACCACACCATCGCCCAAGCCGTGCTCGCGCCCGCCGCCGTGCAGTTGTACATGGCCGGCTTCGATCGCGACCGCCATGACATCGAAGGCATTCTCCACACCGTGAAGCTCACGCGCTCGGCGGCGCAGAACGTGCGCGACCTGATCGCGGGCTACGGCGAAATCTGGTCGACCAAGCTGTTCCGCGAGTTCTTCGACGCGCGCGCCAAACGCCCGGGCGCGGTGCAGTGGATAGACGCGCGTCAGGCGGTGGTGGTCGAGTGGGGTCCGCTCGGTCCGGCCGTGCAATGGGACGAATCGCGCGCCAAGTTGCGCGCACTGGTCGGCGACTCTTTCAAAGGCACCCTGATAATCACCGGCTTCATAGCTTCCAACCGGCAGGGTGTGCAGACCACGCTGGGGCGCAACGGCAGCGATTTCTCGGGCTCGATCTTCGGTGCGCTGCTCGACGCGCGGGAAATCCACATCTGGACGGATGTCGACGGCGTGTTGTCGGCCGATCCGCGCCGCGTGCCGGATGCGAAGGTGATCGATTCGCTGTCGTACAACGAGGCCATGGAGCTCGCGTACTTCGGCGCCAAGGTGATCCACCCGCAGACCATGGCGCCGGCCATCGGGCGCGGCATTCCGATCTGGATTCGCAATACGTTTGCGCCGGAGAAGCCCGGTTCGCTCATCTGCGCGAAACCCGACTCCAAACTACCCGTCAAGGGCATCACCAGCATCGAAAACATCGCGATGGTCAATGTCGAAGGCGCGGGCATGATAGGCGTGCCCGGCACGGCCCATCGCCTGTTCGGCGCGCTGCGCGAAGAGGGCATCTCCGTCATCCTCATTTCGCAGGGCAGCTCCGAGCATTCGATCTGCTGTGCGATTCCGGGCAGCGAGGCCGACCGCGCGGCGCGCGTGGTGGCCGCGGCTTTCGATCGCGAAGTCAAGGAAGGCCAGATCCAGAGCATCCAGGTCGACCGGGACCTCGCCATCATCGCGGTGGTGGGTGACGGCATGGCCGGCCTGCCGGGCGTTTCGGGCCAGGTGTTCAACGCCCTGGGTTCCGCGAGCGTGAACGTGCATGCGATCGCGCAGGGCGCCTCCGAACGAAATATTTCGGTCGTCGTGGATGGCAAGGACGCGACGCGCGCGCTGCGCGCCGTGCATTCGGGCTTCTATCTGTCGCCGCACACCATTTCCATCGGGCTGATCGGTCCCGGCGCGGTGGGCCGCGCGTTGCTCGAGCAGATCGCCGCGGAAAGCGTGCGCCTGCGCGACGATTTCAAACTCGACCTGCGCCTGCGCGGCATCATGACCAGCAAGAAGATGCTGTTGTCGGAACAGGGCATTTCCCTCGAGGGCCCAAAAGATAGTTGGCGTGCCGCGCTCGAGGCGAGCCCGACGCCCGCGGACATCGCGGAGTTCGCCGAGCACCTGCACGTCGATCACCTGCCGCATACGGTAATAATCGACTGCACCGCCGACGAGAACGTGGCGCAGCACTACGCCGAGTGGCTGCGCGCCGGCATCCACGTGGTCACGCCGAACAAGAAGGCGAACAGCGGTCCGCTCGGCTACTACGAATCGCTCAAGGACGCGCGCCGCGTGGGCAGTTCGTCGTACCTCTACGAGGCGACCGTGGGTGCCGGTCTGCCCGTGATCTCCACCTTGCGCGACCTGCGCGAGACCGGCGACAAGATTTCGAGCGTCGAGGGCATCTTCTCCGGCACGCTGGCCTATCTATTCAACGTGTACGATGGCAAGACGCCGTTCTCGCAGATCGTGCGGGACGCGAAAGCCAAGGGCTACACCGAACCCGATCCGCGCGACGACCTGTCGGGTACGGATTTCGTGCGCAAGGTCATCATCCTCGGCCGCGAGATGGGCCTGAAGCTCGAGATGAAGGACGTGGCGGTCGAGAGCCTGATTCCACCCGGCCTCGAGAAAGGCAGCAGCGACGATTTCCTCAACGCACTTCCCAAGTATGACGGCGAGATGCAGAAGCGCTATGAGTCAGCCCGGGAGCGTGGCAAGGTGCTGCGCTACATGGGCCGCTTGACCGCCGATGGCAAAGCCACGGTCGGTGTGGCCGAGCTCGACCGCACGCACGCGTTCGCCAACATCGCGCTGACCGACAACGTCGTGCGCTACGCCACCGCGCGCTACAACACCAATCCGCTGATCGTGCAGGGCCCGGGCGCGGGACCCGCGGTCACGGCCGCGGGCGTGTTCGCGGATCTGCTGCGCGTCTGCAGTTATCTGGGGGCGCACTTGTGAGTGCGACTCTCGGTGCGCATCTGTGAGTACTGCCCCCGCCGGCAGCGGCAAGGCAACGGCATTCGCGCCGGCCTCGGCGGCGAACGTGGCCATCGGCTTCGACATCCTCGGGTTTTCAGTGGACGTTCTCGGTGACACGGTCACCGTGGAGCGCACCGACGCGCGCGGCGTGGTCATCACCGGCTCGACCGGCGTAGTGACCGACATTCCGCGCGATCCGCAGAGGAACACCGCGGGACGCGCCTTGTTGGCCATGCAGCAGGCACTGAACCTGGGCTTCGGTTTTTCGGCCTCCATCCACAAGGGCATTCCGCTCGGCAGCGGGCTCGGCGGTTCGGCGGCCTCGGCCGTGGCCGCGGTGGTCGCGGCCAACGCACTGCTCGATGCGCCGCTGTCGAAGCTCGAGCTGCTGCAGTTCGCCATGCAGGGCGAAAAGGTTTCGAGCGGCTCGCTGCACGTCGACAACATAAGCCCGAGTTTGTTTGGCGGCCTGGTGCTCACCGTCGGCATCGATCATCCACGCGTGAAGCAGATTCCAGTGCCGCCGGGCATCCGCGCCGTCCTTGTCCATCCCCACTTGTTCCTGTCGACCCGGCAGGCGCGCGGCATCCTGAAGCGCGAAGTCACGATGTCGGACTTCATCTGGCAGACCGCCAATCTCGCGGGGTTCATCTCCGGCTGTTACACCAACGACCTCGACATGATTCGCGCGTCCTTCGAAGACGTCGTCATCGAGAAGCAGCGCTCGCAGCTCATTCCCGGATTCGATGCCGTGCGCAATGCCGCGATAACCAATGGCGCGCTTGGGTGCACGATCTCGGGGGCCGGCCCGACGATGTTCGCCTGGGCGCTCGAAGCCGACGCCGAAAGAGTGCGCGCGGGCATGGTCGGCGCATTCAAGGCGGCCCGGATGCAGGTGGACGACTGGGTTGTGCCCATCACGACAACTGGCGCGCATCTCGTTGCTTCCTGACGCATGAAGTTCATCAGCACTCGGGGCACATCGCCCGCGGTCAGTTTCGGCGCCGCCTTGACGCAGGGCCTCGCGCCCGATGGCGGCCTGTATGTGCCGCAGAACTGGCCCACCATTCCGCTCGCGGCATTCGAGGGCGCCGGCAGTCTTTCTGAAGTCGCCAACGTGATGCTGCGGCCGTTCGTCGCAGGTGAAGAAATCGCCGGCGAAATCGATGCCATCACCGGCGAGGCCTTCGATTTTCCCGCGCCGCTCGTGCCCGTTGCCGACGGCGGCAAGCTGTCGGTGCTCGAGCTGTTTCACGGCCCGACCGCCGCGTTCAAGGATTTTGGCGCGCGGTTCCTGGCCGCCTGCCTGCAGCGCCTGCGCAAGGACACCGCACGTCCGCTCAATATTCTCGTTGCCACTTCCGGTGATACGGGCGGGGCGGTGGCGGCCGCTTTTCATCGACGGCCGGGCATCGTCGTGTCGGTGCTGTTTCCGAAGGGCCTCGTTTCGCCGACGCAGGAGCGCCAGCTCACCTGCTGGGGCGACAACGTGCACTCCTATCGCGTGCACGGCACTTTCGATGACTGCCAGCGCCTCGTGAAGGAAGCCTTTGTCGAGCCGTCGCTCAAGAGCCGGTTCGAACTATCCAGCGCGAATTCCATCAATCTCGGGCGCCTGCTGCCGCAGGCGGTCTACTACGCCGCCACCAGCCTCGCGGTGCACCGCACTCACGGCGTCGCGCCGGACTTCGTGATCCCGAGCGGCAATCTCGGCAACTCGGTGGCCTGCGTCTGGGCACGAAAGCTGGGGCTACCCATTGGTCGCATCGTGCTGGCGCACAACGCCAACCGCGCGGTGCCGGATTTCCTCGCGAACGGGCAGTGGCAGCCCCGTCCGGGCATTCCAACGCTCGCGTCCGCCATGGACGTCGGTTCGCCTAGCAACATGGAGCGCCTGCGGGCATTGTTCCCTGAGCTCGAATCGCTGCGCGGCGCGGTGCGGGCCGAAAGCGTCAGCGACGACGCCATCAGGGCGCGCATCGTCGCCGATTTTCGTCAGTACGGGAGAACATGGTGTCCCCACACGGCCACCGCGGCCGAGGTATACGCGCGCATGGGGGCCTCCGAGCGTGCAGCGGGGCGCTGGCTGCTGGTTGCGACGGCTCACCCGGCCAAATTTCGCGAAATCGTCGAGCCGCTCACTGGTGCGCGAATCGAAATGCCGGAAAGCCTTGCTAAACTCCTCTCGCGTCCCGTGTCCTGCGTCGACCTTCCGCCAGAACTCGCGGCGCTCGCGGGTACGTTGGTGAACAGTTAAACGAGCATGGCTGCCTTGAATCCTCCATTCGGTCTCACCCAGATCCAGTTCGTCCTGATCGTGCTCGGCGCGATCGTCATTGCGTTGCTGGCGTTTTTTGGCGGCCGCGCGTATGTGAACCGGCGCCGCGATGCGCGCCGCGTCGCACGTATCACCAGCGGTGCCGCGGATTTCCTGCGCAACGTGCTCGTGCCCGATGGCAACGGCGGCGATTTCCATCTCGATTTCGTGCTGCTCACGAGTCGCGGCGTGGTGGTCATCGACTTGCGTGACATCACCGGCAACGTTTTCGGCGGCGATCAGATGACCGCGTGGACCTTGATGACCGGCGTGAGCCGCAGCACCTTCGTGAACCCGCAGGTCGGGCTCTACGACCGCATCGCCAGCGTCAAGGCCATCGCGCAGGACACCGAAACACCGATCGAAGGCCGCATCGTGTTCACCAAGCGCGCCAAGTTTCCCAAGGGTCTGCCGCGCTTCACCGTCATGCTCGAATCGATGGCCGCGGAATTCCCGAAGCTCGGCGCTGCCGAACTCGACATCGCGGTCGCGAAATACCGGCTGGCCTGGGCGCGCCTCAAGGCAGCCGCCAAACCCAGCCCGCATTTCCGCATCAATCCCATCGCAGTCGCCTGAGAATCACGCCCGCGCCTCGAACACGAGATTCACGGGCGAGTGCGCGGCGCGGCGGAAGGTGCCGAATCCCGCTCCGGTGACGACCGCGCGCAAGCGCGCTTCGCCGGCCTGCCCACCCAGCGCCAGCCCGACCTCCTGTGACAGTGAGCAGGGCGTGCACATGAGCGTGGAGCCCGCGTAATACGCGCGACCGATCGGGTTCAAGTTCTCCTCGACGCGATCGCCGGCGTACGGTTCGACGATCATCCAGGTGCCGCCCGGGGCGAGCCGCTCGAGGAGATGGCGCGCGGCGCCGGCCGGATCGCCCATGTCGTGCAGCGCGTCGAACATGGTGATGAAGTCGTACCGGGACCGCCCGAAGTCTTTCGCGCTGCCAACTTCGAACTGGCAACGATCGGCGACACCGGCTGCGCGTGCGCGCTGCCGCGCGGTCTCGATGGATTCGGCGTGATAGTCGAAGCCGACGAAGCGCGAATTCGGGAACGCCTGCGCCATCAGGATCGTCGAGATGCCGTGCCCGCAGCCGATGTCGGCGACGCTGATGCCGGCTTGGAGCCGCGCCTGCACGCCGTCGAGCGCTGGAATCCATTGGTCGACCAGGTTGCCGAGATAGCCCGCGCGAAAGAATCTCGCAATACCGTGGAATAGCGCGTGATCGTGTTCGTGCCAGCCGATGCCGGCGCCGGTTTTGAAAGCCTCGGTGAGCTTGTCGACGATGCGGCCGGCCGCGAGCGCCGTTTCGAACCCGCCGACGATGAACGCCGGGCTGTCTTCGTCGGCAAACAACATCGCCTGTTCGGCCGTCAGCCGGTAGCGACCGCTGTCCGCCAGGTAGTCGACGTAGCCCGACGCAGCCTGCGCGTTGAGCCACTCGCGCACATACCGCTCCTGCGTGCCGGTGGCGGCCGCGAGAGCGGCGGAACTGAGCGGGCCGAGCTTCGCCAACGCGCGGTACAGGCCGAGGCGATCGCCGATCAGCACGAGCGGCGCGTTCGACGTGGCGCCGAAATCGACGATGGCACGGCCGAGCAGGTCGTGCAGGTGCTGTTCATTGAATGATGTGTTCGACATGAGGAGCTCCAGTGGTGAGGCGCACAGTATCCGCAGGCCCGCGTCGCGCTGATTTGCCGCGCGGCCGCCGTTATTGACTTCCCTGCCACGCGTCACTGGAATGAGCGCATGGATGCATTGTCGGAACTGCTGCGGGTCGTGAAACTTTCGGGAGCGATGTTCTACAAGTCGCGTTGCTCGGCGCCGTGGTGCATGAGCGCACCGCGCTCGAGCGCGTTCCTGCCGTACGCCGTGCCGGGCGCGACGCGCATCATCGAGTTCCACTACATCAGCGAGGGGCGGGCTTACATCCGCGTGGGGGAGGAAACGACGCCGCTCGCGGCCGGGGACGTGGTGATGGTGCCCCACGGCGACGCGCACTTCATGGGCAACGGCACAGGGGGCACCCTGATCGACGGGAAGAAGGCGTTGCCGGCATTGCTCACGGGACGCATGAAGATTTCCGAAGCAGGCGGCGGCGGCGAGATCACCGGGCTCATCTGCGGCTATCTGTCCTGCGATGCGGAATTGATCAAGCCCGTGCTGGCGGGGCTGCCGCGCGTCGTGCGCGTCAACTTGCGCGCGGACAAATCAGGCGAGTGGCTCGAGAACACGTTGCGTCACGCGCTCGATCAGGTCGTCGCCGCACTGCCGGGTAGTGAGGTGATCCTTGCGCACCTGGCGGAGGTGCTGTTCGCCGAAGTGTTGCGGCGCTACCTGTTGTCACTTCCCCGGGGACGCATTGGCTGGCTTGCGGGGGCCGGTGATCCCGCGGTGGGCAGGGCGCTTGCAGAGCTGCATCGGCGGCCCGCGCATGCGTGGACACTGGACGAATTGGCGCAACAGGCGGGAGTTTCACGCTCGGCACTGACCGAACGATTCACGCGTTATATCGGGGCGGCCCCGATCTCCTATCTCACGGAATGGCGCCTTACGCTCGGCGCCGATGCGCTGCGCGTGGGTAATCACAGCGTGCAGCGGGTGGCGCTCGAGGTCGGCTACGAATCGGAAGCGGCATTCAACCGTGCCTTCAAGCGGCGATTCGCCGTTCCCCCGGCGCGCTACCGGCGCGATTTTCGCGAGCGCACCAGGCCGGCCCGCAAGGCCGCGCGAGTTATGTAACGCGCCCTTCATGTATCTCGCGCTATAAGCCCTTTCGTCTGTGGCGCGAAGCGTTCACGTATGCTCGCGCCCACAACAAGACTCATTCAGGGATGGAATCATGCGCGGACGAAAAAAGTTCCTCGGCGTGTTGAGTGTTTGTGCGCTGCTCACGAGCGCGCTGGCGGGTGCGCAAGACGCGGTCCGCTTCAGCGAAATTCACTACGACAATGTCGGCACCGATGCTGCTGAGGCGATCGAAGTCTCCGGGCCAGCGGGTCTCGACGTCACTGGCTGGCAGGTGCTGCTGTACAACGGCAGCAACGGCGCGCTTTACGACACCAAGACACTGAGCGGCCCGATTCCCGCGAGCTGTGGCTCGCGCGGCGTCGTGGTCATCAACTATCCGGCGAACGGCATCCAGAACGGTTCGCCCGACGCGATGGCACTGGTCAACGCCGGTGGTGCGGTCATCGAGTACCTCTCGTACGAGGGCACGATGGCGGCAGTCGGCGGAGCGGCCGATGGCCTCACGTCGGTCGACATCGGCGTGCAGGAGCCCGGCACCGGGCCGGTGGGCGAATCGCTCGCGCGCAAGGCGGACGGCAGCTGGAACAGTTCGGCGGCTGCCACCTTCGGCGCCTGCAACGACGACGGCGACACCACGCCACCGCCGGCGGTCGCGACCGTCAGCGTGGCGCCCACCAGCGCCACCGTGAATGTCGGCGCAACGCTGTCATTGGCCGCGAGTGCGTTCGATGCCGGCAGCCAACCCATCGCCAATGTCGCCTTCACCTGGAGTAGTTCGGCCGGTGGCGCAGCGACGGTTTCCGCGAGCGGCGTGGTCACCGGCGTTGCCGAGGGGGATGCGATCGTCACGGCCACGGCGCCGAACGGCGTCGCAGGTTCGATGAACCTGCACGTGAACACGGTAACGACGCCGCCGGCGTCCGCGGTGCACGTCAGCGAGATTCATTACGACAATGCCGGCACCGACGTCGGCGAGGCCATCGAGATCGAAGGGCCGGTCGGCACCGACCTGGCCGGTTACTCCGTCGTGCTCTACAACGGCGATGGCGGCGCGGCCTACGGCACGACGCCACTCACCGGCGTACTGGCCGCGACCTGCGCGGACCGCGGCGTGTTCGTCATCAACTATCCGGCGAACGGCATCCAGAATGGATCGCCCGACGGCATCGCGCTGGTGAATGGCGCGGGCACCGTCGTCGAGTTCCTGTCGTACGAAGGCGTTCTGACCGCGACCGGCGGGCCCGCCGCAGGCATGTCCTCATTCGACATCGGCGCGTCGGAGAATTCCGCCGCGATTGGTTTGTCGCTGCAGCGGGACTCGGAAAGTTCATGGACACTCGCGGCGGCGACGGTTGGCGCCTGCAACGAAGATGCGCCCACGCCCGGCGGCAACACGGTGAGCTTCACCGGCCCGACGCCGTTCGATCCGGCCTTGCCGGTCGGCTTCGAACAGCAACTGTTCGCGCGCCTCGCGGACACGAACAACACCACCATCCCGACGACGTTCGTGTGGTCGTCGGAAACGCCGGCCATTGCCAGCATCGACCAGAACGGCGTGATGCACGCCCTGGGGGCGGGTGCGGCGATTCTGCGCGCGACCGCGGCGGACGGCACGACGGCGACGACCACGTTGCCGACCCGCGTGCCCGTGGCGGGCACCACGGCGCAGTACGCCGGCAACGCCGAGTTCGGCGAGCCGGCCGACGGAGACCCGAGGGACGACTTCATCGTGCGCTATGACCAGTACACCGCGTCGTACAGCCCGATCCGCAACACGCCCAACTGGGTGAGCTACGACCTCGATGCCACGCATTTCGGCGCGGAGGATCGCTGCAATTGCTTCACGATGGATCCGGCGCTGCCGTCCTCGTTCACGCACCTGACCACCGCCGATTACACCGGCGCCGGTGCGTTCGCGGGATACGGCATCGATCGTGGCCACCTGGCGCGCTCGTTCGACCGCACCACGGGCAGCCTCGACAACGCCTTCACCTATCTATTCGACAACATCGTTCCCCAGGCCGCCGACCTCAACCAGGGTCCGTGGGCGATCCTGGAGAACTTCCTCGGCGATGAGGCGCGCAACTCCAACAAGGAGGTGTACATCATCGCGGGCGTGGCCGGTAACAAGGGCACGGTCAAGGACGAGGGCAAGATCGTCATCCCGACCTCGACCTGGAAAGTGGCAGTGATCCTGCCGCGCGATCAGGGACTCGCCAGCATCCATGGCTATCGCGACCTCGAAGTGATCGCGGTGTACATGCCGAACGAGCCGGGCGTGCGCAACGTCGATTGGCATACCTACATCACGACCGTCGATGCAATCGAGGCGTTGAGCGGGTACGACCTGCTGGCACTGCTGCCGGACGACATCGAAGCCGCGGTCGAGAGCGACACGCAGCCGCCGATCGCGGGTATCACGGGTCCGGCGACGCTCAACGAAGGCGATACCGCTAACTACAGCGCGGCCTCGTCGATCGATCCGAATGGCAGCATCGCGTCGTATCTGTGGGACTTCGGCGACGGCACGACCGCCTCCGGCGTCTCCGTGACGCATACATTCGCGCAGGACGGCACACACGTCGTGAGCCTGCTGGTCACCGACAACGATGGGCTCACCGATACAGCGACTTTCACGGTGGACGTGGCCAACGTCGCACCCGTCGTTGGCGCGCTGCCGAATGCGACGTTGAACGCCGGCGGCGCGTACACGGCGGCAGGCAGCTTCGTCGATCCGGGCGCAGACAACTGGACGGCGACGGTGAACTGGGGCGATGGATCCTCCCCGAGCCAGTCGGCCTTAGGCGGGCACGACTTCTCGCTGGTGCATGTCTACGGCACGGCGGGCACGTACATCGTCGCCGTGACGATCGCCGACGACGACACCTCGAGCAGTGTCACCAACACTGTGACCGTGAATGCGGTGTCGCCGGTGCTCGCGCCCGCGATTGCGCTGGTCGATCAGCTGGTTGCCAGCCGGAAGATCTCGCGCGATGTGGGCAAGGTGCTCAAGGCGGAGTTGGCGGCGGCGCAGGCATTGATCAACCGCGGCAAGAACGCCGCGGCGAGCTTGCTGCTGAAGGCCACGGTGATCGAGATCGATCTGCTGGTGCGGCTGCGGGTAGTCGCCGCCGCGGATGTGGCGCCGTTGCGCAATCTGCTCACCCAGATCATTGGAACGCTGCGCTAGCGCGGCAGCGCGAAGACGCGGCGTGCGGTGGCCGTGCTGTTGGCGGCCACCGTCTCGACCGATTCACCGCGCGCCGCGGCGACGGTCCGGGCCACATGCGGCAGGAACCCGGGCTCATTGCGGCGCGATTTCGGCAGCGGTTTCAAATCGCGCGGCAGTAGATAGGGTGCATCGGTTTCGAGCAGCAGCCGATCCGCCGGAATTCCCTTGACGACCTCCCGCAGGTGCAGGCCGCGCCGTTCGTCGTTGATCCAGCCCGTGATGCCGATGTGCAGGCCAAGCGCGAGATAGGCGTCGCGTTCCTTTTCAGCGGCGGTGAAGCAATGCGCCACGCCGTTCTTCACGCCGTGTTCGCGCAGGATTGCGATGAAGTCGTCGTGCGCGTCCCGCTGGTGCAGGAACACGGGTTTGCCCAACCGCGCGGCGATCTCGAGTTGTGAGGCAAACGCGCGCCGCTGCAGATCGCGCGGCGAGAAATCCCGAAAGTAATCGAGACCGCATTCACCGACCGCGACAACGATGGACTCGCGCGCCATCGTTTCGAGTTCTACGAGCGCCGCGGGCGTCAGATCGGCAGCGTGATGCGGATGCACACCGGCGGTGGCGAATAGCACGCCTGGATGTGCGGCAGCGAGGGCGATGGCCTTGCGCGTGCCGTCTACGCTTGCGCCTGTCACCACCATTTGTGCAACGCCGGCCGCCGCCGCCCGATGCATCACGGCGGCACGATCGGCGTCGAAGCTGTCATGCGCGAGGTTGACGCCAATATCGATCAATTCCATGCAGCCGGGATTCTAGCCTGCCGCAACCTGACGTTTCGCGGCTTGCAGCGTCTCTTGCCCTGGAGCGCCAAAAAAAGAGGCGCCAGGCAAAGCGCTCAGCAAAAGGGGAGTTTCATGATTTCAGGCGAACAGGTTCGAAGCGCGCAGCGCAGCTGTCTGGCTGCATTGCTGGTGGCAGTGTCGATGACCGCGCAGGCGCAGACCGCCGCCGACACCGCGCGGCTCGCTGCGGCAAGCGGTTACCTCGAGACCGGCGGGCTCAAGATCGGCATGAGCCTCAAGGATCTCGCTCCCGCTACCCGTGCGCTGAATCCGTTGATGAAGTTGACCAACACCGAAAAGGTAACCGTCTGGCCGCCCGATCCGGCGGATACGACGAAGACCGCGCCGCCAAGTTCGCCGGTATCCGTGCGAACCCTCACGCTGCAGACGATCCAGGGCGCCACGCGCGGGACCAACGAAAGTGTCGTCCTGACACTGGCGATGTATCCGAGCATGCCGGTAGTGACCACGATCAACCGCGTCATCCAGTATGCCGACGGCACCGGGCCTAACTACACGCAGGTACTCGACGCGATTCGTGCCAAGTACGGGCAGGCGACCGACACGCAGGTGCTGTCGGACTCTGCCAATCTCCGGATGCAAATGCTGCGCTGGTACTTCGACAAGAACGGCAAGTTGATGCCGCCAATTGCTCCTAACTCCAGCATTGCCTGTACCGGCGGCATGACCACCTGCGTGGATCGGTCCATGTTCTCCCTCAGCATATCGGCGTCGGGGTCGGGCATCGTGAAGTCGATGGGCTACGACCTGGGCAACGGCCCGCTCTCACTCTCGGCGCAGCAGGCGACCGACGCCTACCTGCAAGTCGTGGACGACGATCGAACCGCGCGGCAGAACAACGATTCGAAGAACCGGCCCTTGCCGAAGCTGTGATTTTCCCGTCGCCGGCTTCGGCTTGAGGCTCCGCTGCGCGGCGATTGCGGCGCCTCACTAAACGTATGCCGCGATGCCCGCGATGAGGGCAGGCCGCGGCGAGATCGCGCCGTCCCGAAATCGCGCCGACAGGGCGATGAAACTACCCGCGAGCAGGTAACACAGGCCGATGCGCGACAGCACACTCGTGATACGCGCCATGGCGAAATCGACGCGCCAACCGAGCGCGGCGCGGCACCACTGAAGAACAGCAGCGCGGTGTCGATTTCCAGTGTTCTCAATCGTCCAGTACTGGATGGCCGAGCTATTCACGAGTCTCATGCCACCCACATGACAGATCACAGATGTGCGCTCGAAAGATTTCCTTTAATCTCCACGCCTGTCGACCCCGGCCCAACAATTTCAGGAACTTAACAGCGCATGCCGCTCGATTCAGATTCACTCGGAAGCCTGCGCATCGATCGCTCCGTGAGCGCTTCGGGCGGCGGGACCGGCCGCAGGATCCTCTATATAAGTGTCACCGCGGCTGCCGTGATCGGCGTTGCCGTCGCGCTGTGGCTGTGGCTGGGCGCGAAGACCATCGAAGTCACGACGGTCACAGCCGAAGCCGACAGCGCGGGCCCGAGCCTGGGAAATTCCGTGTTGAACGCGTCCGGTTATGTCGTGGCGCGACGCATGTCGACGGTGTCCTCGAAGGTCACGGGCAAGGTGCTCGAGATCTATGTCGAGGAAGGCATGGAGGTCAAGAAGGACCAGGTCCTCGCGCGCCTCGACCCGGTCAACAGCCGCACGATCCTCACGATGTCCGAGCGCGAGCTCGACGCCGCGCGCCGTAATCTCACCGAGATCGAAGTGCGGCAAGCCGAAGCCAAGCGCAACCTGGAACGCAACGAGACGTTGGTGAAGCAGCAACTCGTCAGCCAGACCGCGCTCGATACCACGCGCGCGGAGTACAACGCGCTGCAGGCACGGCTCGAAGCCTCCAAGGCGCAGGTCAAGGTGTCGGAAAGCCAGCTCGCCATGCGCCAGCTCGACTATGACGATCTGAATGTACGCGCGCCGTTTTCCGGCGTGGTCATTTCGAAAGACGCGCAGCCGGGCGAGATGATCTCGCCGCTGTCTGCCGGTGGCGGCTTCACGCGCACGGGCATTGCGACCATCGTCGACATGGACTCGCGCGAGGTCGAGGTGGACGTCAACGAGGCGTATATCAACCGCGTCAAAAGCGATCAACGCGTCGAGGCCACCCTCGATGCATATCCGGACGCGCCGCTCGCGGCGCACGTCATCAATATCGTGCCCACTGCCGATCGCACCAAGGCGACCGTGCGTGTGCGTATCGCGTTCGACAAGCTCGAGCCGCAGATCCTGCCGGACATGGGCATCAAGGTGCGCTTTCTCGACGATCAGCCGGCGCCGGCGGCCGTCGCGAACGCCGGTCCGCGCATCCGCGTGCCGGCGGTCGCGATCCAGCGTTCGGGCAGCGATGCCTTCGTGTGGATCGTCAACGAAAGCCGGGTCGAGCGCCGCGCGGTCACGCTTGGCCCGGAGAGCGAGGGCACGATCGAAGTGCGTGCCGGCGTCAATTCGGGCGACGAACTGGTATCTCCGGTGGTCGCGGGCCTGGAAGATGGTGGCAAGGTCAAACTGGTCGAGAGCAACAGTTAGCAATAGTTAGTCGGGAGTACAGCATGTCTGCAGTGGAACAGGTCGTGGATAGAACGGATCCGGTGGTCGCGCGCCTGCGTGGCGTCGCCAAGCAGTACCAGCGAGGCAACGAAGTCGTACCGGTGCTCGAGAAGCTCGATCTCGACCTGCCACGCGGCGATTTCGTCGCGTTGATGGGTCCTTCAGGATCGGGCAAGACCACGTTGCTGAACCTGCTCGGCGGTCTCGATCGTCCCAGCACGGGCACTATCGAAGTCGACGGACTCGCGATCGACAAATTGTCCAACTCCAAGCTCGGCGACTGGCGCGCCGACAACGTCGGCTTCGTGTTCCAGATGTACAACCTGCTGCCGGTGCTCACCGCCGAACGCAACGTCGAACTTCCGCTGCTGCTCACGAAGCTCGGGCGCGCGGATCGACTCAAGCGCGTGCACACGGCGCTGGCGCTGGTCGGTCTCGGCGATCGCATGAAGCACAGGCCGCGCGAGCTGTCGGGCGGACAGGAGCAGCGCGTCGGTATCGCGCGCGCCATCGTCACCGATCCGACGCTGTTGCTATGCGACGAACCCACGGGCGATCTCGATCGCAAGTCCGGCGACGAAATCCTCGACCTGCTGCAGGCGCTCAACAAACAACACGGCAAGACCATCGTGATGGTGACGCACGATCCGCGTGCGGCCGAGCGCGCGAATCGCACCTTGCACCTGGAGAAGGGCCGTCTGGAACGGGAGACCTCCTGATGTTCCGCTGGCTGCCGCTGGTCTGGGCCAATCTGCGGCGCAGGAAACTGCGCCTCGTCTTCACCTTTATATCGATCCTGCTGGCATTCCTGATGTTCGGCATGCTCGATGCGCTGCGCACCAGCCTGTCGCAAGCGATCAACCTCGCCGGCGCCGATCGGCTGATGCTGCAGAGCAAGGTCAACATCACCGTGTCGAATCCGCGCTCGCACTATGAAAAAGTGAAATCCGTGCCGGGCGTGCTCGCGGTCGCACCCTTCAACTGGTTTGGTGGCGTCTTCAAGGACAGCAAGCAGCAGATCCAGGTGCAGGCCACGGACCCCGACGAATTCATGAAGGTGTACCCCGAGGTACATCTGAAGCCCGAAGAGCTGGCGGCCTGGAAGGGCGATCGCCAGGCCATCGTCATCGGCCAGGCGCTCGCGGATCAGTACGGCTGGAAGGTCGGGCAGCGCATTCCGCTGCGCTCGGACATCTGGCGCAAGACCGACGGCACGGATACCTGGCAGTTCAACATTGTCGGCATCTACACCGTGTCGGGCTCGGGCTGGGACAAACGCAGCGCGATGTTCCAGTACGACTACTTCAACGAGTCCCTGCAATTCGGCAAGGACCTGGTCGGCTGGATGGTCATCAAGGTGGCCAATCCCGACGATTCCGAAAGGGTTGCCAATCGCATCGATGCGATGTTCGCGAACTCTTCGAACGAAACCAAGACCGCGACCGAGCGCGTGTTCATCAAGCAGTTCCTCGACCAGGTGGGCAACATCGGGCTGATCCTGGTGTCGGTGACGTCAGCGGTCTTCTTCACCATGTTGTTAGTCACCGCCAACACGATGGCGCAGTCGGTGCGCGAGCGCACCAACGAGATCGGCGTTTTGAAAACGCTGGGTTTCAGCGGCCAGTCGATCCTCGGCCTGGTGCTGCTCGAATCGCTGTTCCTGACGTTCACAGGTGGTCTGGTGGGGCTCGGAATAGCCTGGTTCTTCGCGGGCATCATGGGCGAGGCGATCAAGGATTACTTTCCGGTGTTCAAGATCGGCGCGGGCACGTTCATGGTGGGCGCGTCGCTCATGCTGGCCTTTGGCCTGGTGACCGGCCTGTGGCCGGCGCTCACCGCCATGCGATTGAAGATCGTCGACGCCTTGCGTCGCACTTGAGGAATTTCCATGGCTAACACCTTTTCACAGATTGCCGCCGTAACCGGCATGAACCTGCGCAACATTCCCGAGCGCTGGTCTTCGTCGCTGGTGGCGGTGCTGGGTATCGGCGGCGTAACGCTGGTGCTGATCGCGCTGTTGTCGATCGCGGCGGGTTTCCGCGTGGCGCTGGAAGGCTCGGGGTCCGACGACGTGGCCATCATCATGCGGGCCGGCTCCACCAACGAGCTGTCCGGCGGCTACGGCGTCGACACGGTCACCGTAGTTGGCGACGCGCCCGGCATCAGGCGCGACGCGCAGGGGAAGCCCATCATGTCGCCCGAGCTGTACGTGCTGGTCGACGGCCGCATGAAGGGCAAGGACGCCAGCACCAATCTGCCGCTGCGCGGCGTCAGCGAGATGGCGCCCAAGGTGCGCAAGAGTTTCAAGCTGGTCGAAGGCCGCATGTTCAAGGAAGGCACCAACGAGGTCGTCGTTGGCGACGGCGTGGTGAAGCAATACGACGGGCTCGACGTGGGCAAGAAAGTGCGTTGGGGAAATACCGACTGGACCGTGGTCGGGCGGTTCACCGACGGCGGCGGCATTGCCGAATCGGAGGCCTGGGGAGACACGCGCGTGGTGCAGCAGGCCTGGCGGCGCGGCAACAGCTTTCAGTCCATTCGCGTCAGGCTCAACGATGCGGCTTCCCTCAAGACACTGAAAGACGCGCTCACCAAGGATCCGCGCGTGCGCGTCGGCGTGCAGACCGAGCGCGCGTTCTACGCCGATCAGCAAAAACTCATGTCGACCATCATCACGACGGTCGGCGTGACGCTCGCCATCATGATGGGCATCGCAGCGCTGTTCGCCGCGTTGAACACGCTCTACAACGCGGTCGCGACGCGCGTGCGCGAGATCGCCACGTTGCGAGCGCTCGGCTTCGGTGGTTTCCCCGTGGTCGTCTCCGTGCTGGTCGAGGCGATGATTCTCGGCGCGGTTGGCGGCCTCATCGGCGGCTTGCTCGCGTTCCTGTCGCTGAACGGCATGCACAGCTCCACCATGAACTGGGCATCGTTCAGCCAGATGACATTCGCGTTCACCGTGACGCCGGGACTCATGCTTCTCGGCATCATCTACGGGCTGATCCTGTGCTTCATTGCGGGTATCCTGCCGGGCATCCGGGCGGCGCGGCTGCCCATCACGGCGGGTCTGCGCGAATTGTGATTCGAAAGTGGTACCGGGTAGGGATTCTCGGGGTTAGTTCGGCACTGGCGCAGGGCGGCGCCACGAACTGGGCCGACATCGAAGGGCGCATCCAGTATGCGTACTACACCAACGATGCCCGCGCGCTGAATGCCGTGCTCGCATCGCTCAAGCCCAAGCCGGCGGAAGGTGAGGAGTCCGCGGCCGCCTCCGACCTGAGCACGCGCGCGTACTTCCGCGCGCTGACGCACTATCGACTCGCGCAGGTACTCACCACGACGCAGAAATCCGCGGCCAAGGCCGCCATCGGCGACTGCAGCGACGAAATCGACAACGCGGTCGACGCGTTGCCGAAGGTGCCGCTGGGACTCGATGAAACCGACGCGGGGCGCCATCAGCGTGCGGAAGACTACGCGCTCGCGACCGCCTGCACGCTCGCCGGCCGCGAAATGAGCTCGATTCCATTCGGCGGCGGCCGGATCGGCTCGCGCATCGACGAAGCGGTGAAACTCGAACCGAAGAATCCGCGCGTGCGGCTGGTCGAGGCGCTGGCGGCCTTCGAGCGCGCCGGCAAGGACGCCACGGAGAAGGCCGCGGCAGTGACGAAGCTGCGCGCCGTGACGCAGATGTTCGAAACGGCACGCGCCGCTGCGTCGACGACGCCCGAGTGGGGCGCGGCCGAAGCGTATGCATTCCTGGGCCGCGCGTTGTACGACCAGCGCGATGCCGTCGGCGCGCGTGAGGCGCTCGAGCGCGCCTTGCTGATCGCGCCGGATTACGCCTTCGCCCGTGCCCTGATGGCGCAAATCACTCGTTAGACAGCTTAGTATCGCGCGATGAAGTATTCGCGCCTGTTCGCGCCGCTCGATCTTGGGTTTACACGCCTGGCCAATCGCATCGTCATGGGATCGATGCACACAGGCCTCGAAGACCGCGCACGCGATTTCCCGAAGCTGGCGGCGTACTTCGCGGCGCGGGCGCGTGGCGGCGCCGGGTTGTTAGTCACCGGCGGCATCGCGCCGAATCGCGCCGGCTGGACGAAGCCGTTCGCGGGCAAACTCTCCACGCGGCGTGAAGTGGCGCCGCATCGCCTCGTGACCGGGGCGGTGCACGAGGAAGGCGGCAAGATCTGCATGCAGATCCTGCACACGGGTCGCTATGCCTATCACCCGTTTCCAGTGGCGCCGAGCGCGCTGCGCGCGCCCATCAATCGCTTCAAGCCGCGCGCGCTGTCGGCCGACGGCGTGCGCGGCCAGATCGACGATTTCGTGAACTGCGCGAGCCTGGCCCAGGAGGCCGGCTACGACGGCGTCGAGATCATGGGATCCGAGGGTTACTTCATCAACGAGTTCCTCGCGCCAAGGACCAATTCACGCAACGACGAGTGGGGCGGCTCGCTCGAGAACCGCGCGCGCCTCGCCCTCGAAGTGGTTAGACAGACCCGCGCCGCGGTGGGACGCGATTTCATCATCATCTTCCGCCTCTCCGGCATCGACCTGGTCGAA
>DATHJZ010000224.1:0-11450 GCA_035286365.1 Steroidobacteraceae bacterium
CCGGCGCTTCATCTGCGACGCAAACACCGGATGCGCCTCGGTGGGACTCGCGCCGATCACCATGATCACGTCGGCGTACTGGACGGACACGAACTCCTGCGTGCCGGCGGATTCGCCCAGCGTGTGCTTGAGCCCGTAGCCCGTCGGCGAATGACAGACGCGCGCGCAGGTGTCGACGTTGTTGGTGCCGAATGCGGCGCGCACCAGTTTCTGCACGAGGAAGGTCTCCTCGTTCGTGCAGCGCGAAGACGTGATGCCGCCGACGGAATCGCGTCCGTGCTGGGCCTGGATGCGTTGGAATTCGGAGGCGGCGTGGGTCAAGGCCTCATCCCAGCTGACCTCGCGCCATTCGTCGGTGATGCGTTTGCGGATCATCGGCTTCGTCACGCGATCGGCGTGGGTCGCGTAGCCATACGCGAAACGGCCCTTGACGCAGGCGTGCCCCTGGTTCGCACGGCCATTCCTGTTAGGCACCATGCGCGACACGGCGCCGTCGGTGACTTCCGCGATCAGCGAGCAGCCAACGCCGCAATACGCGCACGTGGTCGGTACCGCGGCTTGCGGCAAGCCCGCGGTGATGACGGATTTCTCCATCAATGCACCGGTGGGACAGGCCTCGACACAGGCGCCGCAGGACACGCACTCGGATTCGAGGAAGGGTTGGTTTTCCGAAGCGCAGACGCGCGATTCGAGACCGCGGCCTTTGATCGTCAACGCGTAAGTGCCCTGCGTGTCCTCGCAGGCGCGCACACAGCGCGAGCACACGATGCACAGGTCGTTGTCGAAGCGAAAATACGGATTGCTGGCGTCGACCGGCTTGGGCGTGTGCAGGTCGCGCGCGGTCGCGGGCCCCGCGAAGCGCGATTCGCCGATGCCATGCTCGTGCGCCAGATGCTCGAGGTCGCAGCGGCTGCTGTCGGGGCAGCTGCCCATCGGATGTTCGGACACGTACAGCTCGAGCACGCCGCGGCGCAGCTTCGTCAGCGCCTCGCTGTGCGTGTGCACCTTCATGCCCGCCGCGACTTCGGTGGTGCACGAGGCGGGGAATCCTTTGCGGCCCTCGATCTCTACCAGGCAAACACGGCAGGAACCGAATGCCTTCAGCGTGTCGGTCGCGCAGAGCTTGGGAATGTCGCCGCCCGCCAGCGCCGCAGCGCGCATGATGGACGTGCCCGCGGGCACCGTGACCGTGGCGCCATCGATTTCGAACGTGACCGCGTCGCCGGTAGCCAGCGGCGTTCCGAGATCGTGATAATCCTTGGCGTACATGTCATCTCCAAGTTAGAGGGGACATTCCTGGTTTTCGTCGAAACTGTGGCGCAGGCGCGTCACTAACCAGGAATGTCCCCTCTACGTTCAAAGTCGTTGCGAAAGTGCTTCATGGCGCTGCGCACGGGGAACGGGGTCATGCCTCCGAGTCCGCACAGCGAGCCGTTGAACATGGTGTCGCAGAGCTCATCGAGCAGTGCAAGGTCGGTGGTGCGCGAGCCGTGGTCAGAAAGAATGCGATCAATCAATTCCACGCCGCGCGTCGAGCCTATGCGGCACGGCGTGCACTTGCCGCACGACTCCACCGCGCAGAACTCCAGCGCGTACCGCGCCATGCGCGCCATGTCGACGCTGTCGTCGAACACCACGACACCGCCGTGACCCAGCAGCGCGTTCTTCGCCGACAGCGCTTCGTATTCCAGCGGCGTGTCGAACTCCGATTCCGGCAGATAGGCGCCAAGCGGGCCGCCGATCTGCACGGCGCGCACCGGCCGTCCGGTCGCAGTCCCGCCGCCGTAGTCGTACACCAGCTGATTCACCGTGAGGCCAAACGCGCGTTCGACCAACCCGCCGCGCTTCACGTTGCCGGCGAGCTGCAACGGGATCGTGCCGCGCGATCGCCCCACTCCGAAATCCTGGTAAAACTGCGCGCCCCGCGCGAGCACCACCGGCACCGTGGCCAGCGTCACCACGTTGTTGACCACGGTCGGCTGACCGAACAATCCCTTGATTGCAGGCAGCGGCGGACGCACCCGCACTTCGCCGCGCCGGCCCTCGAGACTCTCCAGCATCGAGGTCTCTTCGCCGCAGATGTAGGCGCCCGCACCGAGCCGCACGGAAATATCGAAGCTGAAGCCACTGTCGCGAATGTTCTCGCCCAGGTAGCCGCGCTCGCGCGCCACCCCGAGCGCTTTCGCCAACGCCCGTGCCGCGTGTGGATACTCGACGCGCAGGTAGATGTACCCGCGGTTGGCGCCCACCGCGCGCGCGGCAATCGTCATGCCTTCGATCAACGCAAACGGGTCGCCTTCCATGAGCATGCGATCGGAGAACGTGCCGGAATCGCCTTCATCCGCGTTGCAGGCGATGTACTTCTGCGCCGCGTTCTGATCGTGCACCGTCTGCCATTTGATGCCGGTCGGAAACGCGGCGCCGCCGCGCCCGCGCAGGCCCGACTGCGTGACCATCTTCACAATCTCAACGGGCGACAGCGTCAACGCGGTAGACAGGCCGACATAACCGCCATGCGCGATGTAATCGTCGATGCCGGCTGGGTCCACCACGCCCAGCCGCGCGCCGGTCAGCCGCTGCTGGCTCTTGAGCCAGTCATGAGTTTCAATATCGCCGAGCCGCAACGGATGTGCAGCGCCATCGAGCAGGCCGGCGGCGAGTAGTTCGGGCACGTCACCTGGTTGCACGGGGCCGTAGGCAACACGTCCCGCAGGCGTCACGACTTCCACCAGGGGCTCGAGCCAGTACAGACCGCGCGAACCATTGCGAATCATCTCGATGCGCCGCCCGTGAGACCGCGCGAACGTCACGATGGCGCTCGCCACCCGATCCGCGCCCAGCGACGATGCACCGGCATCCCCGGGCACGTAGACGATGGTGGGCTCGCTCATGAACCCACACCCCACTCGGCCGCGATTTCGACGAACCGCTCAGGCGTCACGCGTCCGTGCAATTCGCCGTTCACCATCATCGCAGGCGCGCAGGCGCAGTTGCCGAGGCAATACACGGATTCGAGCGTCACCCGGCCGTCGCGCGTCGTCCCGCCGTAGTCCACCCCTAACAACTGCCGCGCGCGAAATTCCGTCGCGCGCGCATTCATCGACTGGCAGGCCTCTGCGCGGCACAGTTGCACCACGTATCGGCCCGGCGCCGCTTCCCGGAAGTGATGATAGAAACTCACCACTCCATGAACCTCGGCGCGGGAAAGATTCAGCGCCGCGGCGATCGGCGCCACCGCTTCGGGCGGGATGCAGCCGAGCTCGTGCTGCACGGCGTGCAGAATCTCGAGCAAGGGTCCGGCCTCGCCCGTGTGCCGGTGAATCGCGTGCTCCACGGCGCGCAATACCTTGGCGGTGTGTTCACTCAGGATGCACCCCGGCTCGGACGGATCCGGAATGGATGGCAGTACACGTTGCAACCCGCGTCGCGCAGAAAGGCCACCAGGGTGATGCCGGCCGATTCCGCCAGCTCGACCGCGAGCGAAGACGGGGCGCCGATGGCCGCAACCATCGGCGCACCCGCCATCATGGCTTTCTGCAGCAGCTCGAAACTCGCGCGGCCTGACAGCAGCAGCACCCGGTCATTCCAGGGCAGCTGTTCATCGCGCAAGGCGGCGCCCACGAGTTTGTCCATGGCGTTATGGCGACCCACGTCTTCGCGGCACGCCACGAGCTCGGCCGCGTGCGTGAACAAACCGACGGCGTGCATGCCGCCCGTCGCCTCGAAACCGGACTGCGCGGCCCGCAGCACATCGGGCAGCCTGCGCAGCAGCGACTCATCGACGCGCAAATCCCCGGTCACGCGCCGCAAACCGGCGCTTGCCGTGACCGCCTCGATCGATGCCTTGCCGCACACGCCGCAACTCGAGCTGGTGTAGAAATTGCGTTCCAGTCGCGCGAGTTCGAACGGCAGGTCCGCGCGCACGGTGACGCGCACCACGTTGCCGGTTGGCCCGCAGGGCCGCACGTCGATCACATCGCGCGGCTCACGCAGAATTCCTTCGCCGTACAGGAAACCCAGCGCGAGCTCCGAGTCGTTGCCCGGCGTGCGCATGGTGATGGAGATCGAGCGGCCGGTGCCGCCGTTCTCGGTCGAGCCTGCTTTGAGGATGCGGATTTCCAGCGGCTCTTCGACCGCAATGGCATCGGCGCGACGCGCGTTGCCCGCGTCGCGCAGGGCGTCGATCTCGATGCTGCGATGGCCTGCGCTTTGAACGGTGGCCGGGCCTTTCATAGGCGCGAGTCTACACCCGCCCCCACGCAGCGGCCGCCGCGCGAATCAGCGGGGTTTGACGCCCTTGCGCGCGAGCGCCGCGTCGACCGTGTTCGACAACAACATGGCGATGGTCATCGGCCCCACGCCGCCGGGAACCGGCGTAATCCAGGCCGCGCGTTCCGCCGCGGCCGCGAATTCGACGTCCCCGCACAGCTTGCCGTCGGCGCCGCGATTTATCCCTACGTCCATGACGATGGCGCCCTCGCGAATCCATGCACCTGGGATGTACGCCGCCTTGCCCACCGCTGCGACGACCAGCTCGGCGCGCTCCACTTCGGCGCGCAAATCCCGCGTTCCCGTATGGCACACCGTCACCGTCGAGCGCGCGAGCAGCAGCTCGAGCGCCATCGGGCGGCCCACGATATTGGAGGCGCCCACCACCACGGCACGCAGGCCGGTCAAGTCGAGCGAATAGTCCTGCGCGATGCGGATCACACCCCAGGGCGTGCAGGGACGCAGACCCGGACGCTTCTGCGCTAACAACCCGGTGTTGGTGGGATGAAAGCCATCCACATCCTTGGCCGGGTCGATGGTGTCCATGATCTCCGTGCTGTCGAGGCCCTTGGGCAACGGCAGCTGCAGCAGGATGCCGTCAACGGCGTCGTCGCGATTGAGTCTCGCGATCAACGCGAGCAATTCCGCGCGCGACGTCGTCGCAGGCAGATCGTGCGAGAACGACACGAAGCCGCACTCCTCGCAGGCCTTGCGCTTGTTGCGCACGTAGACGGCGGAGGCCGGGTCTTCACCGACCTTGACGACTGCCAACCCGGGCGCGCGCCCGTAGCTGGAAATGAAGTCGGCGGCTCGCGCCGCCGACTTCTGTCTTTCTTTCGCCGCGACGGCCTTTCCGTCGAGAATTTTTGCCGTCACAGTTTTCCTGGTCGATCAATAACGATAGTGATCGGCCTTGTAAGGGCCGGTTTTGGCAACGCCAATGTACTTGGCCTGCGTATCGGTGAGCTCGCTGAGCTGGGCGTTGAGCGTCTTCAACTGCAGGCGCGCGACTTTCTCATCGAGATGCTTCGGCAATACGTACACGCCGAGCGGGTACTTCGCGGTCTGCGTGTAGAGTTCGATCTGCGCGATGGTCTGGTTCGCGAAGCTCGAGCTCATCACGTAGCTCGGATGACCCGTGCCGCAACCCAGGTTTACCAAGCGACCCTTGGCTAACAGGATGATGCGCTTGCCATCCGGAAAGATCACGTGATCCACCTGCGGCTTGATCTCGTCCCAGCCATACTTCGAGAGCGACGCCACGTCGATCTCATTGTCGAAGTGCCCGATGTTGCAGACGATGGCGTTGTTCTTCATCTTCTTCATGTGATCGTGCGAGATCACATGGAAGTTGCCCGTGGCGCTCACGAAGATGTCGGCCTTGTCGGCTGCGTAATCCATCGTCACTACGCGATAACCTTCCATCGCCGCCTGCAGCGCGCAGATCGGATCGACCTCGGTCACCCACACCTGCGCCGACAAGGCGCGCAGCGCCTGCGCCGAGCCCTTGCCCACGTCGCCGTAACCGGCAACCACGGCGATCTTGCCCGCGATCATGACGTCGGTGGCGCGCTTGATGGCGTCCACCAGCGACTCACGGCAACCGTACAGGTTGTCGAACTTGCTCTTGGTGACGGAGTCGTTGACGTTGATGGCCGGGAACGCCAGCTCGCCGCGCTTGTGCATGTCGTACAGGCGATGTACGCCGGTGGTGGTTTCTTCCGTCACGCCCTTGATCTGCTTCAGGCGCGTGGAATACCACTTCGGGTCGCGCTTGAGCGTCGCCTTTATGGCGTTGAACAGCTCGATCTCTTCGTCGCTGCCGGGGTTGGCCAGCACGCTGATGTCCTTCTCGGCCTTCGTGCCGAGATGCAGCAGCAGCGTGGCGTCGCCGCCATCGTCGAGGATCATGTTGGAGTACTCACCGTTCGGCCACTCGAAGATCCGGTGCGTGTAGTCCCAGTAGTCCTTGAGCGTCTCGCCTTTCACGGCGAACACCGGTGTGCCCTTCACGGCAATGGCCGCAGCGGCATGATCCTGCGTCGAGAAGATGTTGCAAGACGCCCAGCGCACCTTCGCGCCGAGCGCCTGCAGCGTCTCGATCAACACCGCGGTCTGGATGGTCATGTGCAAGGAACCCGTAATGCGGGCGCCCGCGAGCGGCTGGCTCTTCGCGTATTCCTCGCGGATCGCCATCAGGCCGGGCATCTCGCCCTCGGCAATGTTGAGTTCCTTGCGGCCCCAATCGGCGAGCTTGAGGTCGGCGACCTTGAAATCTTCGCCCGTTCCAGGCTTCACTACAGCGTTCATAAAACCTCTCTATCAATGTTGGTAGTTAGAGAGCGCCGTTGGAATCGATCGCCCCACATCCCGAGCCTCGCGTCCATGACGCTGCAGCGCTCCTCGGTAATACGGGGCTTTGTGAAAAATCAAGCGGTCTTGCGCACCCCGGCATCGGCGGCCAGCGCCGCGGCCTTGTCGGCCTTTTCCCAGGTGAATTCCGGCTCGTTGCGACCGAAGTGGCCGTACGCAGCGGTCTTCTTGTAGATGGGCCGCAGCAGGTCGAGCATCTGCACGATGCCCTTCGGGCGCAAATCGAAGTGCTGGCGGACCAGCACCTCGAGCTTCTCGTCCGAGACCTTGCCGGTGCCGAACGTCGTCACCATGACGCTGGTGGGCTGCGCCACACCGATGGCGTAGGAGATCTGCACCTGGCATTTGCTGGCCAGTCCCGCGGCCACCACGTTCTTGGCGACGTAGCGCGCGGCGTACGCCGCCGAGCGATCCACCTTCGAGGGATCCTTGCCGGAGAACGCACCGCCGCCGTGCGGCGCGGCGCCACCATAGGTGTCGACAATGATCTTGCGGCCGGTCAGCCCGCAGTCGCCCTGCGGTCCACCGATCACGAAGCGCCCGGTGGGATTCACGAGGTACTTGATGTTCTTCGCGACCATTTCCTTCGGCAGGATGGGCTTGATGATCTCTTCGATCACGGCCTGCTCGATGTGTTTGTGTTCGACGTCCGGATGGTGCTGCGTCGAGAGCACGACGGTGTCGATTTCCGCCGGCTTGCCATCGACGTACTTCACCGTGACCTGCGACTTCGCATCCGGGCGCAGCCACTTGAGCTTGCCGCTCTTGCGCAGCTGGGCCTGCTTCTCGACCAGGCGGTGCGCGAGGTAGATGGGCAGCGGCATGAGGCTTTCGGTTTCGCTGCAGGCGTAGCCGAACATCATGCCCTGGTCGCCGGCGCCCTGTTCGAGGTTCAGGCCTTTGCCTTCATCGATTCCCTGCGCGATGTCCGGCGACTGCTTGTCGTACGCGACTAGCACGGCACAACCCTTGTAGTCGATGCCGTAGTCGGAGTTGTCGTAACCGATCTCTTTGATGGTATCGCGCGTGATCTGGTGGAAATCGACCACGGCCTTGGAGGTGATCTCGCCGGCGAGCACCACGAGTCCGGTGTTGCAAAGTGTTTCGGCGCCGACGCGCGAGTATTTGTCCTGCGTCAGCAGCGCATCGAGGACGGCATCGGAGATCTGGTCCGCGACCTTGTCCGGGTGACCCTCTGAAACCGACTCTGACGTGAAGAGAAAACTGCTCATTACTTACCTCTTTCCTGATGTCCTAACTGGCCGCGCGCAGCGGCTCGCCGAAAGCGGCCGCGTACAGACTCGCGAATTCCGCCTGCGTGAATGTGTGGTTCTGCGTGCCGCGAACGGCAATCTTGATGGCGCCCATGAGCGAAGCGATACGCCCCGTGGTATCCCAGTCGAGTCCGCGAAGAATGCCGTGAATCAGGCCTGCGCGGTAGGCGTCGCCGCAACCGGTCGGGTCGACGACCTCGCGCGCCGGCGCGCACGGAATGTGGTGGATTCTGCCGTTGGCATGGATCTCCGACCCTTCCCCGCCGCGCGTGACGATCAGCGCCTTCACGTGCTTGCACACGTCCGCGGCGCTCCAGCCGGTGCGCTCCTGCAGCAGGGCCCATTCGTAGTCGTTGACGGCAAGCCAATCCGAAATCGAAATGAAGCGCTTGAAATCATCCCCGGCGAACAGCGGCATTGCCTGGCCCGGATCGAAGATGAACGGGATATTGGCGGCCTTGAACTGCTCAGCGTGCTGCAGCATGCCCTCGCGGCTGTCCGGTGCGATAACACCAATCGTTATACCGTCATTCTCCGGAACCTTGATCTTCCAGGAATGATTCATCGCACCCGGGTGGAAGGCGGTGATCTGGTTGGCGTCGAGATCGGTGGTGATGAATGCCTGGGCGCAATGCTCTTCGGGAATGGTCACGAGATATTTCTCGGACATGCCCACCCTTTTCATCCACTCGCGATACGGGCCGAAGTCCGAACCGATGCCGCCCATGGGATAGCCCAAGTCGCCGAGCAGCTTGAGGTTGTACGCGATGTTGCCCGCGCAGCCGCCAAACTCGCGCCGCATCTGCGGCACCAGGAAGGCGACATTCAGCATGTGCAGCTTGTCGGGAAGGATGTGGTTTCGAAACCGGTCGGGGAACACCATGATGGTGTCGTACGCGACCGATCCACAGATGAGTGCGCTCTTCATAGCCGCCATGCCAATACCAAGACAATCCTATGATTCGTGTACGGAAAACCCGCTTCCTGCGTCGAACGCGAAGAAATGGGGCGCAAAGATACGCGAATCAGGACTGACTTGCTCGGCCGCATGGACGCCCGGCAGCGTCTCGTCGATCGTGATTGCACGGTGCGGTAAACCCATGATTGTTAAAGCATTTCCGGTGGCCGCCTGCAAGGCGCGTTGGCATCACGTGTACATCGGCTTCGATTCCGCCAGATACAGCCAGCCTTTGACGATTCGGTAGATGTACCAGATCCCGGCGACGGCCAGGATCGCGAATCCGATGAGAAACCAAACCGTGATGCCGCCGAGGATGAACCACAGCAGGCTGAACCAGAAAGTCCGGATCTGCCAGCGGAAATGACTCTCGTAGATGGTGCCGGCCACTTCATCGCGCTTCACGTAGTTGATGATGATCGCGACGATCCCAGTGACACTGCCGGAGATCAGCGAGGCGGCGTACAACGCATAGATGATGTGAGTGATGTTCTTGGTTGCTTCGGCCTGTTGAGGCGTGGACTCGGTCGACATGGAACCTCCCGTGCGTGACGGGCGGAATCATCTCGCCGTCGGCAACGCTGGTCCAGCGCCGCCGTCCAGGCCTCATGTGGGCGGCGGAGCGCCCGTGGACTCGAGCGAACCCGGTGGCTTGGGCGGCTCGGATTCTTCCGGTTTGGCTTCGGGGGCGGCCTTCGGCGCCTCGGGCGGTGGCGCCACGCCATTGGGACGCGTCGCGAGCCGCGCGCGATAACGGATGTAGATTCGCAGTGCGTCGAGCTCGCGCTCGGTGAGTTCGCCGAATTTCGGCATGCCACGCGTCTCCAGGCCGCCTTTGACGGCCGTCGCGAACGAGCCGGGATTCAGCACGAGCGGCGAGGCGCGCAGGTCCGGCGCGGTGCCGCCGGCCACGGCGCCCGGCCCGTGACACAGCTGGCAACGCGACCACTGCTGAATGCCTTCCTTGACCAGCGCTTCGTCGACGTTGACCTCGGGTCCATCGAGCGGCTTGGCGAACACGGGGGGCGGCGTCGGCGGTAGTTTGCCCTTGCCGTCGAGCGTGAAGGTGAGCAGGCGGCGCGGATGGATCCTCGCATCCCAGCCAAACTTCGCGGCCATCGAACCGACGCCGCCCGGCGCGCCGTGCAGCGGCCCGGTGAGGATCGACACGTATTGTTGTTTGCCGACGGCGAAGGTGATGGGCGTGCCGAGGGCGGCGGTGGCGGCGTAGAACGACCAGACACGGCGGCCATCAGAGGCGCCGTACGCGTTGATGTAACCGTCCGCCTGGCCCTGGAACACCAGGTCGCCGCCGGTCGCGAGCGTGCCGCCGTTGTATGGACCGGGCGCGGGCTGCTGCCAGGCCGCGCGCTGCTTCACCGGATCCCAAGCGGTGAGAAAACTCTTGCCAGCATCGGCGGGCGGATCGCCATCGGCGGTCGGAAAGCCGGTGAACTGGATCGAGGACGGCAGCGGATGCCAGTTGTTCACATCCACATCGCCGCCGAACTGCGCCGGCATTTCGATGGTGGGCACGTAGACGAGGTTGGTCTTCGGGCTGAACGACTGTGGATACAGATTGTGTGCGCCGTGGAAACTCGGCCACAGCGTCACGGGGCCGTTTTCATAGCGCGCGTCGGGTGTGAGCACCGGACGGCCGGTTGCCTTGTCCACCTTCGTCGCCCAGGTGACAGTGCCTAACTTCTCGGCGGAGATGAGCTTGCCGGTGGCGCGGTCGAGCACGTAGAAGAAGCCGTTCTTGGGTGCGTGCAGGATCACCTTGCGCGGTGCGCCGCCGATGCTGAGCGTGGCCAGCGTCATGTCCATCGCGGAGTCGTAATCCCACGCGTCGCCCGGAGTAGTTTGGTAGTGCCAGACGTATTCGCCGGTGTCGGCGTTGAGCGCGACTATGGAGGACAGGAAGAGATTATCGCCGCCGCCGGGGCTGCGGATTTTCCAGTTCCATGGACCGCCATTGCCCGTCCCGATGTAGACGCGGTTGAACTCGGGGTCGTAGGTCATGGCGTTCCACACCGTGCCGCCACCGCCATATTTCCACCACTCGCCGGTCCAGGTCTTCGCAGCCATTTCCATGGCCGGGTTTTCGAAACCCTTGGCCGGATCGCCGGGCACCGTCCACCAGCGCCACAGTTGTTTGCCGGTGTTCGTGTCGTACGCGGTGACGTAGCCGCGCACCGCGCCGAAGTCGCCGCCGCCGAAGCCGATGACGACCTTGTCGTTGAAGACGCGCGGCGGACCGGAGATGTAAGACCCGTCGGCAGGATCGACGGTCTGAACGCTCCAGGCGGGCTTGCCCGTCTTGGCATCGACCGCGATCAAGCGGCCGTCGTGAGTGCCCACGAACAGGCGCCCTTTCCAGAATGCGAGCCCGCGAATGCCCCAGCCGGTGCGCAGCTTCGTCCCCGCTGCCTTGGGCACTTCCGGGTCGTAGCGCCACAGCAGCTTGCCGCTTTTGGCGTCGACCGCGTGCACGAAGCTGTAGCCGGAGGCGACATAGATGACGCCGTCGACGGCGAGCGGCGTCGACAGGTTGTTGGTGACGTCGAGGTCGAGCG
>DATHJZ010000225.1:0-4360 GCA_035286365.1 Steroidobacteraceae bacterium
CTTCGGTGGCGCGGCTGGACTGTGCTGATCGCTGGCGTATTGCTTTGTGGCGGCATGATTTTGCGAGCTTTTCTTTGGATACCGCTCGGGGAAGCAGCGGCGGATGGCAACTTTGCCTTTACGCCCGAGTACCTGACCGCGATCTATTACCCGACGTATTGCCGACTGGACGGGCTGATCTTCGGCGTGCTGCTGGCGGCGTATCGTTGCTTTCATCCGGAACACTGGAGGCGCTACGCAGATCCTCGGCTCACACTGTGCCTGGGACTGGCATGCGTTTTTGCGTCCGGCTTCTTGTTTCATTTTCCGTCGACACGTTTTGTCGGCGGGCCGGCGTTGTCGTTTGTTGGGGCTGTCTTTGGTTATCCGTTGTTCTCGCTCGGTTGTGCTCTTCTTCTATCGGCGTCGCTCAGCTGGGAACGATTGTTCCCAACCTGGCGCGTACCCGGCGCGGCGATGATCGCAATGATTTCTTACAGCCTGTACCTTTCACACAAGATGACGAGCCATGCAGTTCAATTACTGCTGAGCCCCGAGAGCCTGACTGGCAGCCAAGGCCTTGTTATCTACTACGCTTCGAGCATCGCCGGCGGCGCAGTACTCTGGTGGCTGATCGAGCGCCCGTTTTTACGTCTTCGAGATCGGCTTCTGCTGAAGCGTAAATTGACCGCATCGAACCACATGCTGGCGAAGGCTAAGTCGCTGGGTGGAAGGTAGGTTTGGAATCGACCATGCCAGGAAAGCGCTGGTTAGACATCTCTGCGCGGATGAATGATCGATGGGGTCCGCGTGCGCGACGATGGCGTGTGGCAAGAACGTGGCGGCCGCCTTTCGCATCATCGATCTCTCATTGCCCTGAAGATACCGATTCCTATGAACAGCCCGAACTGTCCCAGCAGCACGAGAAACCATCCGGCGTCGAAGAACTTTATGAGAACCGCCGAAGTAGCCACGGACAAGGCACCCCACAGGAAACTGTGGTCCGGGCCGCCGCCTTTCGCTTCGGCTTTGCCCGCTCCGAAGAGAGTGAAGGCGCACACGAACGCCAATATCCAGTTGGGCTGCAGAAAAATCATTGACTTAGATTAGATCACGGGCCGGCCGGGGTAGTGAGGCTTGACTCACAATCGCCCTGCGCGTGAAACCATAAATTGACCGCCCAGTGCGCGTGAGATCAAATCTTGGCGCGCACATCCATCGCGCTGCCTACGCTTCGACAATCGGCTTGAAGCCGCCCCAGGCCATGCGGCTCATGTCGAAAGGCATGTTGGCGGGATCCATCATCTTGGCGAGGCGCGGATCCTCCATCACCTTTTTCATGATGCGTTTCTGGTCGGCCTTCGACTTGTAGGTGATCCAGGAGAACACCACCACCTCGCCCGGCTTCACCCTGGCGAGCTTCGGAAAAAGGGAGGTGAAAGTCTTGCCGTCGTGCTTGCTGGTGAGCTGGTCGGCGACGCACTCGACGTACTCGAGGGCCCCGTGCTCACGCCAGACTTTGCCGGCCACGCGGGCGACGCGGCGGTAGCGCGCGAGGTTCTTCTTCGAAACCGGCAGGACGAATCCATCTACGTATCGGGACATGAGTTTCTCCTTAGGTAGTTACTTCCAGTCGAACGGTGGGCCCCCATTTCGACACCTGGCGGAGAAATACTTCTCGAACTCGGCCGGGCATTGTTCCAGGAAACGACGTTTCGAGGCCTGCCGGGCAAGCTTGAGGGCCCGCCGATAATAGTCGCTCGGCTAGTTTTTGGCGGTTTCGACCAACTTGGAGGTCAAAAATAGTCGATCGGCTATTTTTCGTTGATTTTCTCTCTTCAACACGCTAAAACTAGCCGGTCGGCTATTTTGGTGACCCATGACGAAAACCATACAAATCAGCGATTTGAAGCAGCTGGGCGCCATTGTGCGCGTCGTACGCAAGAGCCAGCACCTGCGCCAAGACGAGGTCGGACGCTTCTCGCACACACTTATCGGAGATCTCGAAGCCGGCAAGCCGACGGCACAGATCGGCAAAGTCATCGCCGCAATGCGCGAGCTGGGAATTCGCCTGCACGTCGAATTACCGGCGGGTATGGATATCCCGGCCGGCCTGCGCGAGCCGATGAAGTGAACACGCCCGCCGCCCGTGAGCTCGTCACGAGCATCAATGGTCGCGAAGTCGGCGCGCTGCGCGAGCAGGGCAATCTCTGGTCGTTTCACTACGCGCAGTCATGGATCGACGCCGCCGATGCCTACGACCTGGCGCCCAACCTCGCGCGCGCCGACGTCAACATCATCGATGGCGCCACTCTGCGGCCGGTGCAATGGTTCTTCGACAACCTGCTGCCGGAAAAGGAAGCGCGCGAGACGCTGTCGACCGAAGCCAAGCTCCTGAGCAGCGATGCCTTCGGACTGCTCGAGTACTACGGCCGCGAGTCGGCCGGCGCGATCACGCTGACGACGCGCGGTGTCACGCTTCCCGCCGCCGCATACCAGCCGCTCGACGACGCGGAACTCCACCGCCGCATCGTCAACCGGCCCAGGCGATCGTTGATGGCGGATGCGCCCAAGAAGATGTCCAACGCCGGCGCGCAGGACAAACTCGCCGTCGTCGTGCGGGGAAACGAACTGTTCCAGCCGGTGGGCGACGCCGTGTCGACGCACCTCCTGAAACCCGATCACATCGATCGCGAGCATTACCACGACACGGTGGCCAACGAGTACTTCGTGATGCGCCTGGCGGCGCGCCTCGGCCTCGACGTGCCCGCGGTTTCGATGCGTTTTGTGCCCGATCCGGTCTATCTAATCGAGCGCTTCGACCGGGCGACGATGAATGGCACGATCCAACGCACTCATGTGATCGACGCCTGCCAGTTGCTGGGCATCGATCGGGAGTTCAAGTACCGGCTGGCGGCAGTCGACTCGCTCGTGCGCTGTGTCGAGCTGTGCGAGAACCGCGCGCGCGCGCGCCAGAGCCTGCTGGAACTGGCGCTGTTCAACGTGCTCACCGGAAATTCCGACGCGCATCTCAAAAACATTTCATTTCGCGTGGGGCCGGGCGGCATACACATTGCGCCGTTCTATGACCTGCTCTCTACCGAAAGCTACAACACTTCGCCCGGAAGCCAGGGCAGCTGGCCCAATGCCGAGATCACCACGCCGCTCGGCGTGGCACGGCGTTTTGCGCAGGTGAATCGCCATGAATTCCGAGAATTCGCCGCGGCACTGGGTGTCACGGCAACGGCCGCCAATCGCGTGGCGCACCAATTCACCGAAAAGATAGAGAGAGCGGCGGATGAGATCATCGCGGAGTTCGAGGCATTGACCTTTCCGTCGCCCACCGTGCGTGCCGGTCAGCTTCGGGTGTTGGCGACCATCCGGAAGATCATCATTCGCGAGATGGCCGCGAAGTTGAGTCGCTGATCCGAGCTCGAATCCGCCCCTGTCGTTGCCCCGTAGGATTTCGTCACTCGAATTCGGGCGCGCGGGCCGGCGCGGAGATGGCGCTGAGCGAGATACACTGCCGCCGGTCATGCGGCTCGGTCTCCGAAACACTTATTCCAAACTACCTACGCGGTTCTACGCGCGGGTCGCGCCGGCGCCTGCAAAAGATCCACGGCTAGTCGTTTTCAATTCCCGTCTGGCTGAAGAACTCGACTTCGATCCAACCGTCCTCGAACACGAAGGTGCAACCTGGTTCTCAGGCAATCAAACGCCCGATGATGCCGACCCGATCGCTTTGGCCTACGCGGGTCATCAGTTTGGCGGCTTCGTGCCGCAACTCGGTGATGGTCGCGCCATTCTGCTCGGAGAGCGGGTGGGACGCGACGGCGTGCTGCGCGACATCCAGCTCAAGGGCTCAGGACGGACGCCGTTCTCGCGCAATGGTGACGGACGCGCAGCGCTTGGGCCCATGCTGCGCGAGTACCTCATCAGCGAAGCGATGCATGCGCTCGGCGTTCCAACCACGCGCTCGCTCGCGGTGGTCACGACCGGCGAGCAGGTTGTCCGCGAGGACCTTCAGCCAGGGGCCGTGCTGACGCGCGTGGCTGCCAGTCACATTCGTGTCGGCACCTTCGAGTACTTCGCGGCTCGCAACGATCGCGATGCAGTTAGTCAGCTACTCGACTACGTCATCACACGACACGACAGACAAGCGCGGGGCGCCGACGTTCCCGCGCTGGCGGTGCTCGAAGCCGTCGCGCAGCGCCAAGCCGCGCTCATTGCGGATTGGATGAGCGTGGGCTTCATCCATGGCGTCATGAACACAGACAACGTGGCCATCTCGGGTGAGACCATCGACTACGGACCGTGCGCATTCATGGATCACTATGATGTGAACACCGTTTTCAGCTCCATCGACCATGCCGGTCGGTAT
>DATHJZ010000226.1:0-10144 GCA_035286365.1 Steroidobacteraceae bacterium
AGATCGCCGTCCTCGCCGAGACCTATCACCTGCCCGTCGCGCCTCACGACTGCACCGGATTGGTGACGCTCTATGCCAACCTGCATCTGTGCGCCTCGACCAACAGCGCCATGATCCTGGAGACGGTCCGCGGCTTTTACGACAACGGCTGGTATGCGCCTGTCTATTCCGACAATATCGACATCCAGAACGGCGAAGCGCTCATCCCGCAGCGACCGGGTCTCGGCACTAGTTTGCGCGAATCCCTCCTCGAGAGCGGCGCCGTGCAGACGAGGAACAGCATTTGAGGGGAAAACTTTTCTGAGAGCACGAGGCCGGGATGCCCACACGTAGACGAAAAAAAGAAAGCGAGACACTCGGTCTGAAGTCGATCGCGCGGTTGTCGGGCGTGGCGCCGATGACCGTGAGCCGCGCGCTGCGCAGCCCGAACCTGGTCGCCTCCGACACTCTCGCGCGGATCATGAAGGTGATCGACGACGTCGGCTTCGTGCCCGACCAGCGCGCGTCGGCGCTGCGCGGCACGCGGTCGGTGATCGGCACCGTCGTGCCGCCGTTGATCAACTCCGGCATCGCCGAACAGGTGCAGGGGATGTCGGACGCCTGCCACGAGCGCGACATGCAATTACTCCTCGTGCAGGGCGATTTCTCCGCCGAGGCCGAAGAGCAGGCGATCCGCACGCTCATGGGCTGGCGACCGGCGGGCCTGATCCTGCAGGCCTTCGTGCAGAGCGAGACCACGAGAACGCAACTGCGCACGCAGAAAATTCCCGTCGTCGAAATCAGCGAGATTCGCGGGCGCGAGCCCATCGACCTGCTGGTCGGCGTTTCCAACTTCGAGACGGCGTATGCGATGACGTCGCGGCTCATCGACATCGGCTACAAGCGCATCGGGTTCGTGTCGACCCCGGCGCACGGCAACGATCGCCTGCAGCAGCGCAAGATCGGTTATCGCGCCGCGCTCAAGGATCGGGGCATCGTCGGTTCGGAACGCCTCGAGATCGAAATGCCGATCACCTCGCGCGGCGGTTCGGAAGCCGTGAGCACGCTGAAGACGCGCGACCCATCGATCGACGCGGTCTTCTTCTCGAGCGACACGCTCGCGATCGGCGCGGTTCAGGAATGTCATCGGCGCGGGTGGAAGATCCCCAAGGATCTGGCGATCGCCGGCTACGGTGACACCGATCTCGCGGCAGAGTTGTATCCGAAGCTCACCACGTTGCGCGTGCCGCGCTACCAGATGGGCCGCAAGGCGGTCGAACACCTGGCGCGGCGCATCGCCGGCGAGCGCAATGTCGCCCCCTGCATCACGATCAATTTCGACATCGTCGAGCGAGAGTCGACCTGAGCTTTATCGGATCACTTCGATCCATCGTCGGTCACGCGCACGTCCTGACCGAACCGCACCGGACGAAACGTTTCCGCAACGGTTTTCGCACTGTCGGCGGTGCGGCGCTGGCGGTGGTGCGTCCAGGTTCGCTGGTCGAACTATGGCGCGTGCTGCGCACCTGCGTAGCGGCCAACAAGATCGTCATCATGCAGGCCGCCAACACCGGCCTCACCGGCGGATCGACACCCACGACCGACGGCTACGATCGCGACGTTGTCATCATCAACACGCTGCGGCTGGCGACGCTGCACCTCGTCCGCCAGGGACGCGAAGTCATCTGCCTGCCAGGATGCACGCTCGATCAACTCGAACGAGAGTTGCGGCCGCTAGGGCGGGAACCCCACTCGGTCATCGGGTCCAGCTGCATCGGCGCTTCGGTCGTCGGCGGCGTCTGCAACAACTCGGGCGGCTCGCTGATTCGGCGCGGCCCGGCGTTCACGCAGTGGGCGCTTTACGCGCGGGTAGACCCCGATGGTGAACTTCGGCTCGTCAATCATCTGGACGTCGTTCTGGATGAGGATGCGGAACGCGCGCTCGAGCGCCTCGAGCGCGGCGAATTCACCGACGCCGATCTCGCCACTGCCACGGAACGCGTCGGATCGGACCGCGGCTACGAAAACAGGGTGCGCGCCGTCGATGAAGATTCTCCCGCGCGCTTCAATGCAGACGCGCGCGGTCTATACGAAGCATCCGGCAGCGCGGGCAAGCTCGCCGTGTTCGCCGTCCGGCTGGAAACGTTTCCGAAGGATGCTGCCAGCCGCACGTTCTACATCGGCAGCAACGATCCCGAGGTGCTCGCACGCATTCGCCGGCACGTGCTGGAGAAGTTTCGCAGCCTGCCTGTCGCGGGCGAATACCTGCATCGCGACACGTTCGACATGGCCGAGCGTTACGGCAAAGGCATGTTCCTGCTGATCCACTGGTTCGGCACCTCACAGCTTCCGAAGATGCTGGCGGCGAAGGAGTGGTTAGACGCGTTCGCGAACCGCGGCGGCGCGAAAATCCAGGCGTCGATGAGTCGGCAATTGCAGCGGATGACCGAATGGCTGCCGGCACACCTGCCGCGACGGATGCGGGAGTACCGGAATCGCTTCGAACACCACCTGCTGTTGAAGATGAGCGACGACGGAATCGCGGAGGCGCGCGAATACCTGCAGTCGCTCTTCGCGTCCGCGGCCGGAGAATTCTTCGAGTGCACCGAGCCCGAGAGTCGCAAGGCATTCCTGCATCGGTTCGTGGCGGCCGGCGCAGCCGTCCACTATCGGGACCTGCATGCCGAGGAGGTCGAAGGCATCGTCGCGCTGGATGTGGCCTTGCGTCGCAACGATCGCGACTGGCTCGAAGCCCTGCCGCCCGCCCTCGCCGCGCGGATCCGGCAAAGGCTCTACTACGGCCACTTCTTCTGCCACGTGTTCCATCAGGACTACGTCATTCCGAAGGGCGAAGACCTGGCCGCGATCAAGGCGAGCCTGTGCGCGCTGCTGGACGAACGACGCGCGGAATATCCGGCCGAGCACAATGTCGGGCATTCCTACGCGGCGAAGCCTGTGCTCCAGGCCTTCTACCGGTCTCTGGATCCGTGCAACTGCTTCAACCCGGGTATCGGCGCCACCTCACGCCAGGCGCGTTGGAGCTGCGATGCGGTTCCCGGTCGGGATGGTAACGTTACCTAACGCGTCGTGCCGGACTACTGGCCAACCTTGTCGAGCAGCGCATAGTAGGGATCGAGATCCCGGGCCGTCACGACAGCGGCCTGCAACACATTCGTGAATTCGACGTGCTCTTTCTTGCCGAGACGCAGACCCACATCGACGGCCGCGGCGCTTTCCTCGTAGAGCGGTTGGGCGGCGACAGCGTGTACGGCGCCCGACTTGATCAGGTCGAGATTCTGTCGCGTCGCACTCATCGCGATGATCGCGACCTCGCGACCCGCCGCGCGGCTCGCGTTGGCCCAGGTTTCCGCGCCCGCGCCCGTGGTGGAGAACGCACCGTTGATCCGCGCATTGCCCTGCAGGATCGCGACCGCCTTCGATTTCGCGGCGGTGGGTTCGAAGCCCTCGAGCTGCGCGTCGATGACGGTGATGCCCGGAAAGCGCTCGCGCAATGTCGCGGCGAACACCTGCGCCATCGCGTTCTCCGTTTTGTTGAAACTGCCCTGTGTTACAGCCACTTCGCCGCGACCGCCGAGTTTCTCGCCCATCGAGATGGCGCAGTCCCGGGCGGTGATCTGGATGTCCTGGCCGAGCGCCGCGCTGAGCCCGGGGATCTCTCCCGGCGCGGGCAGTAGATGGACGATCATTACCGGAAATCCGTCGCGCGCGAGGCGCGCCACGTAGGGATTCAACGACGGGTCGACGGCATAAACCATGACCGCCGCGTAGTCATGGCGCGCGAGCGCCGCGTCCGCCAGCGTGATCGTCGCGCCGACGTCGAAAGCCGTGGCGCTCGGATTGCCCACGATGTCGCAGGTCACGCCGAGTTCGCGACAACGGTTCAGGAACCCGGCCTGCATCAGCCGGTGCACCGGGTGATCGCGCATGGGCTGCACCCAGAGCAACGCCGCAGGAGCGGTGCCCGGGGGCTCGGTGTGCCGGTTGCAGCCGGTCAGCGCGATGAGCGCCAGCACGAGAATCGACGGAACTTTGGCGCGATGTTGCATTCTAAAAAGATAACGTTAACATCGGCATTGGTGCAAGGGTTTTCAGCACGGGGAAATGTTTCGTGAAGCACGCGCGCCGCTGGGCCCTCACGCTCGTGATTGCGACCGGACTGTCGGTGTCGACGTTCTGGATGCTCCACCCTGCGCAGTCGTCGCAAACGAAGGTCGATTTCAACCGCGACGTCCGCCCCATCCTCAACCGCAGTTGCATCGGTTGCCACGGCGGCGTGCGCCAGCTGGGCGATTTCAGCGTCCAGTTTCGTGAAGAAGCGCTGAAGCCTGCCCGTTCGGGCCGGCTCGCGATCGTGCCGGGGTCGCCCGGCAAGAGCGAGCTGGTGCGCCGCGTGAATCTGCCGGCGACGAATGGCGAACACATGCCGAAGCGCGGGGCCGCGCTGACGGACGCCGAAAAGGCGCTGCTGACGCGCTGGATCTCCGAGGGCGCGGTGTGGCAGGACTACTGGGCCTACGTCGCGCCCGTGAAGCCCGCGGTGCCCGCAACGACGCGTGCCGACTGGCCCCAAGGACCCGTGGATTCGTTCGTGCTCGCGCGCCTCGAACACGCCGGACGCGCGCCGGCACCGCGCGCCGATTGCGCCCGCTTGTTGCGACGGGTGAGCCTGGATCTCATCGGTCTGCCGGCGACTTACCAGGATGCGCAACGCTTCTGCGCCGACCCGAGCCAGGCGAGTTACCTGCGCGAAGTCGACCGCCTGCTCTCCTCTGCGCAGTTCGGCGAGCGGTGGGCGAGCATGTGGCTGGACCTGGCCCGCTACGCGGACTCCATTGGCTACGAGGACAACACCGAACGCGTGATGTTCGAATACCGCGACTGGGTGATTCGCGCGTTCAATCGCGACCTGCCCTTCGACCGCTTCACCGTCGAACAACTCGCGGGTGACCTGCTGCCGCAGCCGACCCGCGACCAGTTGATCGCGACCGCGTATCACCGCAACACGCCCACCCGCAACGACGAAGAGGAGTTCCGGATCGAGGCGGTGATGGATCGCGTGGCGAACACCTGGGAGGTCTGGCAGGGGCAGACGATTTCCTGCGCGCGGTGTCACAGCCACACCTACGATCCGTTCCGCCAAAGCGATTTCTACAAGCTCACCGCGTTCTTCAACAACACCGAAGACGCCGACAACAAGGGAAACAGGCCGAGGCCCGGCATTCCGAAGGGACGTGCCATCGAATGGCCGGTGTATTACGACTTCGCGGAGCCGGACGCCGCGCGCGGCGCGGCACTCGTCGCGCAGCGCGATGCGATTCGCCTCGAACTACTCGCGGCGCGCGACCGGCCCGACGTCGTCGCTTCGCGTAACGAGTGGGAGACGGCGCACCGCAAGTTCCGCATGGACAAGCCGGGTTTCGACACCGCGGGTTATCTCAGCGACATGACCGGCTTCGACTTCCGCGAGATCGACAAGATCATCGTGACGGGAGAAGCCACTCGCACACCGAACGATAGCAGCCGGCTGGCGGATTTTTACGCGCTCGAAGTCGCGCCCGAGTTGGCGCCGATTCGCAAGCGCTGGAAGGAACTCACCGGCCAGATCCTGCTCCTCGAGCCTATCCAGACGCCGATCATGCGCGAGCGTCCCGAGGCTGCGCGACGGCCCACGCATCTGCTGGTGCGAGGCGTGTGGCGCAAGCCGGACCTCAAACAACCCGAAAGCGCCGACGTCCCCGGTTCCATGCCGCCATTGTCGGGCGCGCGACACGATCGGCTCGCGCTCGCGCAATGGCTGGTGAGCCCGAAAAACCCGCTGACCGCGCGCGTCACGGTCAATCGCTTCTGGGCCGAGTTGTGGGGTTACGGCATCGTGCCGAGCGTCGGCAACTTCGGCACGCAGGGCGAGATGCCCTCGAACCCCGAACTACTCGACTGGCTCGCCGTCGAATTCTCGACCGAGATGCGGTGGAGCATGAAGCGCCTGCTGCGCACGATGGTGGCATCGGCCACCTATCAGCAGAGCTCGATGACGACGCCGACCGCCTTCGAGGAAGATCCGCGCAATCAGTGGCTGGCGCGCGGGCCGCGCAGCCGCCTGAGCGCCGAAGCGCTGCGCGACCAGGCGCTCGCCGCGACGAACCTGCTGAATCTCGAGCAGTTTGGACCGGCGGTGCTGCCCGTGTACGTCGAACCGAAGAAACCGGAGCTCGACAAAAACAAGAAGCCCGAGAAGATCGAGAAGGATCGCGCGTCTCCCATCGTGGAAGCGCACCGGCGGTCTATCTACCTGCGCGTCGAGCGAAAGAACATCAATCCGACGTTCGAGACCTTCGATCACGCCGCGCGGTTCATCGCCTCCTCGCAACGCGGCCGCACCAACACGCCGCTGCAGGCGCTCGCGGTGATGAACGAGACCGAGTTCGTCGAGGCCACCAACGCGCTGGCCAGCGGGATGGCGGCGGTGAGCGGCGGTTCCGCGGAAGAGTTGCGCTGGGCTTTCCGGAAGATGCTGGCCCGCAATCCCTCGGACGCCGAGTTCGCCGCGCTGAGCGATTTTTATCGCGCGACGAGGGCCGCGCACACGGACGGCGACCTCACCGCGCGCCGCCTGACCGCGAACGTCATCCTGAATCTCGATGCCGCGCTGACCAAGGAGTAGCCCGATGAACCGGAAAGAAATCCAGTCGCGACGCCGTTTCCTGCGCGAGTCCATCGCCGGGTTCGGCGCCCTCGCCGTCGCCGGCTCGATGAGCCGCGATCTCTGGGCGAATGCTGCGCCCCTGGAGCGCGCTTCCGCGGGACAGGATCTGCTGCCGCACTTCGCGCCGCGCATCAAGCGCGTCATCCACATCAACCTGCCGGGCGCGCCATCGCAGCTCGAGCTGTATGACTACAAGCCGATGCTCAAGAAGTTGCACGGCGAGGCATGTCCCGATTCATTCCTCAAGGGAAAAGTGTTCCTCGCCGTCTCTCCTGAATCGCGGCCGCGCTGCCTGGGCCCGCAGTTCAATTTCGCGCAGCATGGACAGTCCGGCGCGTGGGTCTCGGAGCTGCTGCCGCACTTCAGCAAGGTCGTCGATGACGTCACGTTCCTCAAGGCCGTGAAGACCGACGAATTCAATCACGGCCCCGCGGAGCTGATGATGCTGAGCGGCCATGCGCGAGCGGGACGACCCACGCTCGGCGCCTGGTCCGTGTTCGCGCTCGGCACCGAAAACCAGAACTTGCCCGGGTATGTCGTGCTGACCTCCGGCGACACCAATGGGGTGCTCTCGAAGGACGCGTACGGCGCGGGTTTTTTGCCGTCGGCCCACCAGGGTGTTCGACTGCGCGCCTCGGGAGACCCGGTGCTGAACCTGTCGAATCCCGATGGCTTCACGTCTGCGGATCGCGAAGCGTCGGTCGCGGCGATCAATCGCCTCAACGCACTCAATCACGGCGCGTTCGGCGATCCGGAGATCCTGGCGCGCATCTCGCAATACCAGCTCGCGAACCGCATGCAGGCGGCGGTGCCGGAGGCCGTGGACGTCTGGAGCGAACCGCAACACGTGCACGCGCTCTACGGCACGACGCCGAACGAAGCATCGTTCGCCAACAATTGCCTGCTGGCCCGCCGGCTCATCGAGCGCGGCGTGCGCTACGTGCAGCTCAACGACAACGCCGGCTGGGATCATCACAGCAAGATCCGCTCGGGTCTCACCAAGTTGTGTCCGAAGATCGATCAGCCGATGGCCGCGCTGGTCTTCGATCTCAAGCAGCGCGGTTTGTTGGAGGACACGTTGGTCCTGTGGGCTGGCGAGTTCGGACGCACGCCCGTGAGCGAGGGCGGAAACTTCGACCTGGAACTCGTCGGGCGCGATCACCACTCCTACGCCAACACCATCTGGATGGCGGGCGGCGGGCTCAAGGCCGGCATGACCTACGGCGAGACCGACGAGCTCGGCTTCGACCCGGTGAGCGGCGCGGTCCACGTGCACGACGTGCATGCGACCGTGCTGCGATTGCTCGGCTTCGATCACGAGCGGCTGACCTTCGCTTTCCAGGGCCGCGATTACCGGCTGACCGATGTCGCCGGCAAGATCATCAAGCCCGTCCTTGTCTGAAGCTGTCTCACGCTACTCACGCTCGACGATCGCCATCCACTGGCTGACGGCGGTCGGCCTGACGCTGGCCGTCGCGCTGGGATGGCGCATGTCGGACGCCGGTGGCTCTGAACGCGAAAGTCTGTTGGCGTGGCATATGTCGGCAGGGATGGGCATCTTGCTGCTCACGATCGCGCGCATCGCCACGCGTGTGCGGGGCCCGCGACCGCTGCCCACCGGAGCGCGTTGGGAGCAACGCGCGGCGTCGGTTACGCACACGGCGTTCTACTTCGCCCTGATCGTCATTCCCCTCCTCGGGTGGTTGATCGTCAGCGCCTCGTCGGGTCCGTCGAACCATGTGTTTGGGTTCGTGCCACTACCCGCGCTGCCCGGCGTCGTAGGCCGCAGCGCCTTCGGCGCGTTTGCCGAGAACACGCATCGACTGCTCGCGTATGGCCTTTGCGTCGTCGTCGCGCTGCACACCGCGGCTGCGGTAAAACATCACCTCGCGGATCCTTCGTCAGGTCTGATACGCATCCTGCCCGGCGCACGGCGTCTGTGGGGATGGCGCATGGTCAGTCTGGCGGCTGTCCTGACTCTGATGTTCACTTTCGCAAGTGGGTTTGCCGATGCATGGTTGCCGAATTCGCTGCGCCTCGCGCATGCGCCCGAGGCGTCGCGCAACGCCAGCATCGATCCGCGCAGGGCGCACGTGTTCGCCACCGTCCAACCGATCTTCATGGACAAATGCAACAACTGCCATGGCTCGCGCTCGAGTAAAGGCGGCCTGCGGCTGAATACGTTTGCGGCGCTGACGCAGGGTGGCGAAGGCGGCAAGGTCATCGTCCCGGGCAAGGCGGACGAGAGCGAACTCATTCGCCGCATCATGCTGTCGCCGTCACACAAGGACGCCATGCCGCCCGCTGGCAAGCCGCCACTGACACCGGCCGAGGGCCAGTTGTTGTTGTGGTGGGTCGGCAGCGGTGCCGACGACTCCACCACGATCCTGGCGGCCAATCCACCCGCGCTCATTCAGTCGGTCCTCACGGAACTCGGCGTCAGTTCCGAATCCCCGGCGCTGGCAAAAAAAGTGGCTCGCCCGGACCCGCGCGTACTCGACGCACTTCGCAACACCTTCCGCGTTCAGTTCTTGTATTCGGGTAATGGCCTGATGCAGGCGGAAGCTCGGTTCGACCAGAAAGGATTGCAGCCGCTATCGCTCGAACCGTTGGCGGCAATCGCGGACCAACTCGTGCTGCTCGACCTCTCGGGAGCGCGGATTTCCGGACGGCAGATTGGCGACCTCTCGAAGCTGCACAACCTGCAGCGGCTCAATTTGGCCAGGACGGCTACCGACGACGTCAGCTTGAAAGCGCTTGGAGATTTGTCTTTTCTCGAGGTGTTGAACCTCTACGAAACGAAAGTGACGGATGCGTCGTTCGCCACGATCGCGCGCTTGCCGTCGTTGGCGACGGTCTATCTCGCTCACACGCAGGTTACGGCCGCAGGAGTGGAAAAATTTCGCCAGGCTCAATCAAGCATCAGCGTGGTCTGGGCGGTGCCAGACGAGCCTGCTACCGCGGGGGGCGGCCCGCCGACCCCAGCGCCAAAACGATAGTGGAAAGTGGACATTCTGCGTTAATGCTGACGTCAGGCTCTGTGGGCCATTTGGCCCGACAGTGCCGGAAAAATTGGTGGAAAGGGAGGAATCCAGCGGTTCGCGAAAGTTGTTGCGCGCTCTCCAAATTTTCCGAGCACTCCGGATTTAATACCATCAGATTTTCCCGGGCCTCACCGCACCGTCCGAATCAGCCGGGCTGTCTTCCTCCTGCAACGACGATGGATTCGCTGAGCGCTCGCTGATATTCCTCCTCGCTGATCGCTTGCACCGACCGCAGCTTCGCCAGCAGGTTGTCGATCAGCAAACGCAGACCAGGACCCGGCGTGCCACGCGCAAACGAACGCTGGTACTTGATCGGTCCTGGGATGATCGCGACCAGGAAGGCCATCTGGGCCGGCGTCAGCGCCTGCGGTTCGCAATCGAAATAGTGGCGGGCCGC
>DATHJZ010000227.1:0-39380 GCA_035286365.1 Steroidobacteraceae bacterium
AGGAGAAATCCATGTCTTTCCTGACTTTAGGACGCGAACTCGTCCTACCTTCCGGTCGCGCCTTTCTCGGCGTTGCGGGCGTAGCACTCTTGGCGGGCAAAGAGGCGCTGGCCGCGGCGGCGAGCCGAACAAGCCTGAGCCGGGTTACAGCTTTCCGGTCGAAACGCTGAAGTCGCAGAACGACGTCGGCGACGAGCCGATGCCCGCAACTTTTCGTGTCGTAAGGATTCCTCCTTCGAAGGGCAAGAAATAGTTGTTTGCCAGGCGCATGGGCGGCGCGGCAAAGTGCCGCCATGCTCGGCATTCATCATTACGGGTGGTTCCTGGCAACCGCCATTGTTCTCGTCATCACGCCGGGGCAGGACACTTTTTTCATTCTTGGACGCAGCCTTTCGGGTGGCCGCGCGGCCGGTATCGCCGCTGCACTTGGTATCACTGCCGGCAGCGTGATCCACACCTTCGCCGCGGCGCTCGGCCTCTCGGCTTTGTTGGCGACGTCGCAATACGCTTTCATGGCCGTGAAATTCGCGGGCGCGGCGTATCTCATCTACGTGGGCGCACGCGCGTTGTTGAGCCGCGCGAGTGGATTGCCGGGCGGGCACGCGGCCGGTCAGGACGCGGGACGAGGGACCGCCTTCCGGCAGGGAATCCTGTCGAACCTGCTGAATCCCAAGGTGGCGTTGTTTTTTCTGGCACTGATGCCGCAGTTCATCACCGCGGGCAGCGCGAACAAAGTTGGCGCATTCCTCGCGCTCGGTCTTTCCTTCGTCGCGCTGGGCCTCGCCTGGTGTGTATTGCTGGCGATCGCCGCAGCGCGGTTGCGCGGCGCGTTCCTGCGGCGCCCGTCGATGGCGAACGTGCTCAACAAGGTTGCGGGCGTCATGTTCATCGCGCTGGGCTTGAGACTGGCGACCGCGCGCCAGTGAGTGGTGCCGGGCATCACTGCTACCAGCGGCGGCGGGAAAGATCCTGCAGCAGTTTGGCGCGAATCACTTCGGCGATTTGCGGCGACGCGGTGCCCTGGATGCCGCGCTGACGCTGCGTGAGATGCGCGACAGGATCTCCGCCCGTCTGAAACACGTAGTGCTCGAACACCACGCGCCAGATCTCGCGTTTCTCGGGCGGCAGCGACCGGACCGACAGGAGGCCGTGCAGCAGCGCCTCGAATGGCGAGCCCTGCCACGCGGGCGTTTCCTCCCACCAGTAGTTCACCAGCACGTTGAATCGCTCGCGCGATTCGACGTGATGCCACCACATGTACGGAATGAACAGCGCGTCGCCGGGTTCGAGCTCGGCGACCTGCGCGTGCTCGAGCGCAGCGGCAAAACGCGGGTACTTTTCCAGATCCGGCGCGTGCAGCCTCACCATGCTGATCGGTTGACCGGCGAGCGTGAACTCGAGCGGCCCGACATAGAGGTTGACCAGTTGCTCGGGCGGAAACAGCGTGAAGCGCCGGCGACCGGCGACCACGCAGGCAACGTTGTGCGAAATGTCGTAGTGCGTCTGCACGGTCACGCGGTTGCCCAACCACAGCCGCGGCACGATGGCGGCGTCGAGCAGCGGCAATACATTGTCGCGCACGAAGCCGGGCAGGCTCGCCGGCAGCGGTACGGCGCCGACATACAGCGCCGGCGGCGCCGGCGCCTCGAGCAGCGCGAGCAGGCGTTCGAGCGAGGCCGCGATGCGTTCCGGCCGGCGTTCGAAATTGAGGCCGGTCAATTCGTCGTTGTAGAAAAAGTGGCCGCCGATCGCGGGATCCGCGTACATCGTGTCGGCCGAGGCGCCCGTGTCGAAGGCGCGCAGGTAGTTGGCCATCGCGGCAGGCGATTCACGTCCGGCGCGCACCGCGGGCCAGTCGCGCACCGCGCCGCGCAGCAACGCCGGCTGGCAGCCAGGCAGGATGTCATTGCGAAATACGTCGGGACTGACGTCGCGCCATTCGCGTACCGGTGTGGGAGCTTGCGTCGACATGAAGAGGCGGCAGCTTAACGGCTGCGGCCCGGCGTCGGAAACTGAATTTGCAGACGGCTCAGCGCTGGACGATGCGCGAGGCGTTGCGGTCGCCGTACATGCTCACTTCGTTGCGGCGATAGTCGATCACCAGGCGATCGAGCACGCCGAGCATGTCCATGCCGATCAGCATCGCGGGCTGCTGGTGCAGGCCCCAGAGCTTGAACACGTGGAAGTCGGCGAAGATGACTTCCATGTTGGTGAGCGTCATGTCGCCCATCGTGGCTTCCTTGATCTCCTGCACGTCGCCGTCGGCGATGTCCGGGGTGGCGCCATGCACGACCGCCGAGACGACTTCGCGTTTCCTGCGGCGATGCTTGTTCATCTCGTTCTGCAGCGCGAGGTTGCCGAGCGTGCGCTCCGCCCCGGTGTCTATGACGGCCTTGACCTTGATGCGCCGGCCGACGCGCACGTCGACGATCATGAGGCCATTGTCGTTTCGTTCGGCGCGTGCGGTCACCATGCTGTAGTGCGGACGCTTGCCATTCGACGTGAGTACGCTGACGCGATCGCGCTTGAAGTCGACGTCGATGCGCTGATCCTGGAAGCCGGCGACGCCCAAGATGCCGTCAGCGTTGCCCATGATGGATGTGAAGATCACGGGCAGGTCCTGCTTCTCGAACCGCAGCGCGCCGATCTCTATGGTGTCGACGGCGACGGTGAAGACCTCGGCCGCGCCGGTGACGCCATTCAACATGACGTTGCGGCCCACCGAAGGTGACAGGTTCAGCGCCTTGGCGAGATGCGGTGCGAGCGTGGAACGGCTGGCGCCGGTGTCGATGACGAAACGGAACGGACCCTTGCCGTTGACCATGACGTGCGTCATCACGCGGCCGATCCGGTCGAGGCGTGTGGGCGCGGCGAACAGCGGTTCGGGATCGGCCAGCGCCCCGGAAAGATCTTCGGGAGTGCCGGGAATGCGCGAGGGAAAATTGGGTTCGGCGAACAGGTCGCGGGAGCAGAATCCCCCGCCCAGTGCCAGCAGTGCCTGGAGTGCCACGCGACGGTTTGTCGGCCCGACCCTCATAGCCAATCAAGCTACGCCTGAATCTGGTCGAAGGAAACAGCGCCGCACCAAAACGTGCGCGCCGCACGGTGGCGTGTCCCAGTTTCGGCGCCCTGGTTCGCTTGCGTGGGGCGGCGGTCAGGGAATCGCAGGGTCCGGCAGCGCGTGGAATGCATTACGTAACGACTCGCCCCAGCCGTCGCGGATGACTTTGAAATAGGGGTCGTCGGCGCCGATGCTTCGGTGCAACGAAACCTGCAACGCATCGCGGCGCACGATGGCGAGGTCGAGCGGCAGACCGACCGAAAGGTTGGAGCGGATGGTGGAATCCATCGAAATAAGCACGCACTTGGCCACCGCCGGAAGCGTGGTTTCGGCCTTCACGACCCGGTCGATGATGGGCTTGCCGTACTTCGATTCGCCGATCTGGAAATAACGCGTGTCGGCAGTGGTCTCGATGAAATTGCCGGCCGAATAGACGTGAAACAGGCGCGCCGCTTCACCGCCGATCTGGCCGCCGATGATGAAGGTGGGGTTGAATTCGATGCCGTGTTCCTTGAGCGGCTCGGCATCGCGGTGAAACACGTCGCGTACGGCGTCGCCCACGAGGCGCGCCGCATCGGCCATGGTGCGCGCGGTGAGCAGGCTGTGTTTGGCGCTGGTGACACGCTCGCGCAGCAGACCGGTGACCGACTGGCTCACGGCGAGATTGCCGGCCGACAGCAGCACGATGACGCGCTCGCCCGGCATCTCGAAGAAAGTCATCTTGCGGAAGGTGCTGACGTGATCGACGCCGGCATTGGTGCGTGAGTCAGAAAGGAACACCAGGCCATCATCGACCTGGACGCCGACGCAATACGTCATCGAAACTCCCTGACTATCTAGTGCGTTCGATACGCGTTGCCGCCGAGATCGTTCATGGTCGCGGAATCGAAGCGCCGGCCGACGCCGGTGAACGTGGAGCGCGCGACGTAGATCTCGGCGCCTTCGGACGCCTCGTACGAGCCGCGCGTGCCGCCGATGCTGCTGTTCACGATGTGCACGCGCGCCTGGCGCGCGATGATGCCGACGCCGCCGGCGCGAATGTTGGTGTTGCTGATATAGAGATCGCAGCCCTTCTCGACGATGAGCGCATCACCGGTGAACTCGATGGTTTCGCCATCGATACGCATGAGGCGATCGCCCTGGCAGATGATGGGATCGGTGCGCTGTTCGACGTTCGAGGCGACCGCTTCGGCATTGGCCGTGTTCGGTCCCTTGGCGGGTTCATTGCGCGTGATGCTGTAGCCCGGCCCCTCGAGCGTGGCATCTGCGCTCGCGACCTGAGCGCTGGCACCGCGCGTGATGCTGTACCCCGGACCTTCGGCCACAGGCTTGCCGTCCGCCGGGGGCACGGCCTTGACCACTTCAGTAGTTTGGTCGGCGGGAGTCTCGGGATTCGCGGATGTGGCGCTCGCGTTCTGATCGGCCTCGGGCATGGTGGCAGCGGGAGTGCCTGCCGGATTGGGGAGCGCCGGTTGGGCGGTTCTCGTCGCGGTTCCGGCTGGCAGCGGCGTGGCGATCAGATCTTCGAGCCGCAGCGCGTGCACGGTACCCGTGGTGGTATCGCGCACGGTGAATACGCCGGCCTGTTCGTCGGTCGCGACGATTTCGAAGGCCGGGTTCCGCGCCAGCGCAGCCTTGGCCCAGTCGATTTCGCGCACCCGTTCTTGTTTGGCGCAGGCGCCAAGGACAGCGAGGGCGACGGCGGCGCCAAGCGTCGCGATACGGGTTTTCATGTCCAGAATCGTAGGCCGTTGCACGCCGTCTGCAAGGGGTATTTCGAGTAAAGTGCGCGCCGGTGACACCGGAACTCTCCGCCTACTGTGAGCAGCAGCTGACACGCGTGCGCGAATCCGGCGCGCTGGCATTTTTCGAGGCGGCGGCGCCCGAACTACGCGAATCCCTGCCGGCAGTGCTGGCCGCGAGCGACTTCATCTGCACGACACTCGCCCGTGACCCATCAGTCGCCAAATGGCTGATTGACGACGCGCAGCTCTCGGAATTGCTGGCGCGCGGGGAGCTGGCGCGGCGTCTGACAGTGGCGTTGGCGGGCGCGGCGGATCTGGCGGCCTTCATGACGGCGCTGCGCCGCCAGCGCGAGCGGGAGATGGTGCGCATCGCCTGGCGCGACCTGGCGGGTCTCGCCACCCTCTCCGAAACCCTGGCCGACACCAGCGCCTTCGCCGATGCCGCGATCGCGGCTGCGGTCGATCACGCCATGAGCGACCTGTCGCGCACCTACGGGGAGCCGCGCAGCCTCGAAGGCGTTGCGCAGCCGTTCATCGTGCTCGGCATGGGCAAGCTCGGCGGCGGGGAGCTCAACTTCTCATCCGATATCGATCTCATCTTCGTGTTTCCGGAGAAGGGCTCGACCTCCGGCAGCCGTAGCATCGACAACGAAGACTTCTTTACGCGCCTGGGCCGCCTGGTCATTCGCCTGCTGGGCGAACGTACCGCGGACGGCTTCATGTTTCGCGTCGACATGCGCCTGCGCCCGTTCGGCGACTCAGGTCCGCTCGCGGTGAGCGGGGCGTTCCTCGATGACTATCTGCAGACGCACGGCCGCGACTGGGAGCGCTACGCCTGGATCAAAGCGCGCGCGATTACGGGTATCGGGGAGTACCAGCTGATCCACGCGGAGAGCGTGCGGCCGTTCGTCTATCGCCGTTATCTCGATTTCGGGGTGTTCGAATCCCTGCGCGAGATGAAGGCGCTGATCGAAAAAGAGGTGGCGCGTCGCGATCTGGCCGAGCATGTGAAGCTGGGTCCCGGCGGCATCCGCGAGATCGAATTCATCGTGCAGGCCTTCCAGCTGATCCGCGGCGGTCAGGACCGGCGCATGCAGACGCAGTCGCTGCTCGCGGTATTGCCGCAGCTGGCGGGCGGCAAGCTGCTGCCGGCGCGCGTGGCGCAGGACCTTGCAACCGCCTATCTATTCCTGCGGCGGCTGGAGAACCGGCTGCAGATGCTGGGCGATGCGCAGACGCACACCGTGCCGCCGGACGCGTTGACGCGCGAGCGCATCGCGCTCGCGATGGGCTTTCGCGACTGGGACCGCTGCGCGGCTGAGCTCGACCTGCATCGCACGCGCGTCACGCGCGCGTTCCAGGACGTCATGTTTGCGCGCAACGAGGCCGCGACCGCGGAACTGCCCGGCGTCGGCGGCCTCATCGAAGCCTGGGTGCGCGGCGCCACCGCCGAAAATTTCGCGAGCGTGCTGTCGGCACGCGGCTTTCGCGATCCCGCCACGGCCGCCGGAATGCTGGTGGAATTTCGCGCGGCGGGCACGGTACGGCGCCTGGACGCGCCGGGGCGCGCGCGGCTGGATACGTTGTTGCCCCGATTGATAGCCGCCATCGCGGACTTGCACAGCGATCAGCCCTCGACGCAGGCGGATGTGCTGCGCCGCGTGCTCAAGGTGCTCGAGGCCATCGGGTCACGTTCGGCGTACTTTGCATTGCTCAACGAAAACGCGCAGGTGCGCAAGCGACTGGTGGAGCTGGCCGCGCTCGGAGAATTCCTGTCCGCGCAGATTGCCTCGCATCCGCTGCTGCTCGACGAACTGCTGGACGACTCCGCGGTTGGCTTGCCGCCGCCGCGCGCGCAGCTCGAGAGCGAAGTTGCCGCGCGCATGGCGCATCTCGACGCGGACGAACCCGAGCGCCAGGTGGAGGTGCTGCGCCAGTTCCAGCGCGCCGCGATCTTCCGGGTCGCCACGGCCGACCTGACCGCCAGGATTCCGCTCATGCGCGTCAGCGACTACCTGACCGAGATCGCCGAGATCATCGTCGAGCAGGCCATGCGCCTCGCCTGGGCGCAGATGACCGCGCAGTTCGGCGTTCCCCACTATCTGGACGAGAGCGCGGTGACGCCCGTCCGGCGCGTGGTGAAGATCTGCGCCGTGGGTTACGGGAAGTTAGGCGGCAACGAGCTCGGGTATGCGTCCGACCTCGACCTGGTGTTCCTGCACGATTCGGGTACGGCGGCGGCGGAGACCGATGCGGTGAAGCCGGTCGACAACCAGGTGTTCTTCATCCGCTTTGCGCAACGTGCATTGCACCTGCTGACGATGCACTCGGCGGCGGGACGCCTCTACGAAGTGGACGTGCGCCTGCGGCCGTCGGGCAAAGGCGGCATGTTGATCACGCGCGTCGGTGCGTTCGCCGAGTACCAGGAGAAGGATGCGTGGACCTGGGAACACCAGGCGTTGCTGCACGCGCGCGCGGTGGCGGGCGATGCGGCTCTGCGCGCGGAGTTCGAAAGGGTGCGCGTCGATGCGCTCATGCGGTTCGTGAAGCGCGACACGCTGCGCACCGAAGTGCGGGACATGCGTTTACGCATGCGCAAGGAGCTGTCCCGCGCCCGGCCGGGGTCGGGCAAGTTCGACATCAAGCAGGATGCGGGCGGCACTGCCGACATCGAGTTCCTCGCGCAGTACTGGGCGCTGCTGCACGCCGGCACGCATCCGCCGGTGGTGATGTTTGCCGATACGATCCGGCAGCTCGAATCGGTTGCGTCCGCGGACCTCGTGCCCCAGCTCACGGTCGATGTGCTGACGGATGCCTATCGCAAGTATCGCGAGCGCTCGCATCACCTGTCGCTGGAGCAGGCGGAAGCCGTTGTCGACGCTGACGAATTCGCCGCGCGGCGGGCCGCCGTGACGGCCATCTGGAACGCGACGATGGGCGAATGAGCCCCTATAATCCGTCCCATGCCAGCCACCAAACCGCTCATCCAGCCCAACGCGCAGAACGAATACAAGGTGGACACCAGCGATCTGCCGCTCGCGTGCCCGATGCCCGAGATGTACTTGTGGAATTCGCATCCGCGGGTCTATCTAGCGATCGAAGAGACGGGCTGGGCGAAGTGCGCGTACTGCGGAGCCGAGTACACGTTGAGCAAGTAGTCGGGTGCCCGGCTACGCGAACGGTTTGTCGAGCGAGGGCGGAGGTGTGGAGAACCAGACCGGTTCGCTCTGGCCCATGTGGAAGCAGTCTTCCAGCCGTATGCCGAATTTCCCCGGTAGATAGATTCCCGGCTCGTTCGAGAAACACATGCCCGGCGCGAGCAGCGTGGTTTCGCCGCGCACCAGGTTGACGGGTTCATGGCCATCGAGCCCGATCCCATGCCCGGTGCGATGCGACGTACCGGGTAGTTTGTAGCCGGGCCCGTAGCCCCATTTCTCGAGCTGCGCGCGCACTGCGTCGTCCACCTTGCCCGCAGGCCTGCCGACGCGCGCGGTGCGGTTCGCCACCTGCTGCAGCGTGTGCATCTGCTCCCAAACCTTGCGCTGTTCGGCGTTCGCTGCGCCGAACACGAACGTGCGCGAGATGTCGGACTGGTACCCCTCGACGGTGCAGCCGCAATCCATCAGCACGACTTCGCCGTCGCGCACCTGCTGGGGCTGGCTCGAGCCATGTGGATAGGCGCTCGCTTCCCCCAACAGGATCAGCGCGAACTCGGGGGAGGCGCCGAGTGCGCTATGCGCTGAATCCATGATCGCGCCGATGTCCGTGGGCGTCATGCCGCGCTCGATGCGCGTCGCGGTGTGGCGGTAAGCGGCGACGGTGATGTCGGCCGCCTTCTGCATCAGCGCGAGTTCGGCCTTCGACTTCACCATGCGGCAGCCGCGCACGACGGGCGCGCCGTTCCTGATCTCGACGCGCGGCATCGCACGGCGCAGTCCATCGACCGCAAAGAAGCGCACGGTTTCTTCCATCGCGATGGGCGCGGTGACTTTGCGGTCGCGCAGGATGCCGGCGACGGTTTGCAGCGGATCCATGTCTTCGTGCCAGACGCGGACCTCGGCGGGCACCTTGAGGCTCTCGCGCACGGAAGGCTCTTCGAAATGCGGCGTGACGATGGCGATGTCGCCCTCGCGTGGAAGAATGGCGGCGGTGAGGCGCTCGCTGCGCCACCAATGAATGCCGGTGAAGTAGATGAGAGAGGCGCCGGGCTCGATGAGCAGCGCGCCGATGCCGAACTGGCCCATGAGCACACGGGCCTTTTCGATGCGCGCGAGGTATTCGGCGCGCGCGATCGGCACGACATCGCCCGTCATGGACTTGAGCCCGGCCGCGGCGTCGGCCGCCAACAGCGAAGCCGGCCGCAATGCCGCGATCGCGCTGGCCGCGGCGGTCATGGTCAGGACGTCTCGGCGGTTCGTTCGCATACGCTTCAGTACTGCTGGTACGACTTTTCTTCGACGATGCTCGAGCCTAACAGGGTATTGATGCGCTTCTTGATCGCCGCGCGTTCGTCGTTAGTGACGTAGACGGCGCGCGCCAGCGCGATGAACTTGTCCCCGAACCGTTGGGCGCGTTCCTCATCGCGGATATCGTCTTCGATGACCCACAGCGCCTCGTTGACGCGCGTGAGATTGGCTTCTTCGGGTCCGAGATCGGCGGCGGCAGCGCCCGAATCCTGCCAGGTCTTTTCGAGCAGCGACAGCTCGTGCCTGACGTTCGCGACCTTGTCGGCATCGCGCATGCGTGCCGCCTTGATGCGCAGGATGGTGATCTTGTCGAGCAGTTCGCCGGGCGAAATCGGAACCAGGATGTCTTTCATGGTAGGCGTGCCTCAGGGCTCAAGGCTAACAGCTCATCGAGTTTCGCGGTGACCGCGGCGACCTCGATCAATTCCATGACGCCGGGCCGCTCGATCTTCTGTGTCCACGGCAATTCGGCCGCGGACTTGCCGAGGAATTTCTGCGTGGCAGCTTCATACGCATCCACGCACCAGCGTCGCGACAGATACGGCCCGCTGCGCGCCGGATTGGTCGCGGCGTACAAGCCGATGACGGGTGTATCCACCATGGTCGCCATGTGCGCGGGGCCCGAGTCAGGTGTCACGAGGACCGTGGCGCGCGCGAGCAGCGCCAGCAGCTGCGGCAGCGTATCGCGACCCACCTGGTCGATCATCGGCACGGACGCCTGCCTGGCGATTTCCCGCGCCATCTCGCGTTCGGGCGCGCTCGGGCCGCCGCACAGGATGACGCGCATGCCATGTTTGTTTGCCGCGTGATCGGCGATGGCCGCGTAGCGTTCCGGCAGCCAGTTGCGCGCGCGATGACTCGAGCACGCGCTGATCGCGAGCACCGGTTGCGAGTCGGGAACCAGGTGTTCGGCGTAGGCGAGGGCCTCGGCCGGCAGCGGGATGTTCCAGCGCACCCGCTCGCGCGCCACACCGAGCGCGTCGGCGAATCCCAGAAAACTGTCGAGGACGTGTTCGCGCTGCCGCTCGGCGACGCGCGCGTTGGTGAACAACCATTGCAGTTCGCGCGCGCGCGGCTTGTCGAAGCCGAGCTTGACCGGCGCGGGAACGAGCGCCGCGGCGGCGCTGGCCCTGATCGACAATTGCAGATGCAGCAGCAGATCGAAAGCGCCGCGACGCTGCATCTCGGTACGCAACCGGCTATACGCCGAAAGGCCGGCGCCCTTGTCCACGGTGATAAGCTCCACATCCGGAATGAGGCTCATCAATTTCGCTTCGAGTTTGCCGATCACCCACGTGAAGCGGGTGCGCGGCCACGCGTCCTGCAACGTGCGCAGCAACGGCACGACGTGGCAGGTATCTCCGATCGCCGAGAGGCGGAGCAGGCAGACCTTTTCTGGCGGAGTGGCCAGCGGATGAGCCAAGGAATGGGCAACAGCCTGCACGGTGCATCCATGGATGTGGGTGAATGAAACGTCACTGGCCCGTGGGTGCGGAAGTCAGCGAAGCCGCCTTCAATGGCGGCCGGATGCTATACGACACCCTGCGCACGAGCAATTTCTCGGTGGATTTTTTCGAGCCGGAATACTGGCGCAAACACGATTCCATCGACGGTACCGCGCGCGGCCGCGGCACTACCTGGTTCATCCGCGCCGGGGAGTCGAGTTTCGTGCTGCGCCATTACCGTCGCGGCGGCCTGATGGCAAAAGTTTCAAAAGACGCCTACCTGTGGGGCGGCGAGGCAGAAACGCGTTCGTTCGCCGAGTGGTACCTCACGTACCACTTGCATCGCGCCGGGCTCCCGGTGCCGACGCCGATCGCGGCTCGCTACCAGCGACGCGGGCTCATCTACCGCGCCGACCTCATCACCCAGCGCATCGAGAACAGCGAGTCGCTGGCCGCACGGCTCATCGAGGGCCCGTTGTCGTTCACGCAATGGATCGCCATCGGTCGTTGCATCCGGCGGTTTCACGATGCCGGCGTGTATCACGCCGATCTGAACGCGCACAACATCCTGCTCACGCCCGAGCAGGTCTATCTGATCGATTTCGATCGCGGCGAGCTGCGCAAGCGCGGCTGGTGGGCCGACACGACGCTGGTGCGCCTGTACCGTTCGCTAGAAAAATTGACGCTGCTGGCCGCACCGGAGAGTTTTACGGACGAGGACTGGCATTCGCTGCTGGCGGGGTATCGCGAGTCCGCGGGACTGCCGCAGGCGACTCTCGCCTGAAATCAAGCGACGCGTGCGTTTCGTCTACATCTGCCTCGCCTATCTACTCGCGCCCGTCGTGGCCGGCGCGCTGGCGTTGCGTGGGTTCCGCGACCGCAGTCACTGGCAGGGCTTCTCGCAGCGCTTCGGCTTCGGGTCGACGGTCGCGCGCCGCAGCATCTGGGTGCACGCGGTTTCCGTGGGCGAAGTGCAGGCGGCCGTGCCGCTGGTGGAGGCGTTGCTCAAGCGCTTTCCGGACATTCCGCTGGTATTGACCACAGTCACCCCCACCGGGCGTGCACGGGCGCAATTCGTGTTTGGCACACGAGTCGAAGTCCGTTATGTGCCGATCGACCTGCCGGGATCGGTGCGGCGCTTCTTCACGCGCGTGCAGCCGCAACTCGCGATCATCCTCGAAACGGAAATCTGGCCGAACCTCTATCACCGCTGCGGGCGGCTGGGCGTGCCGCTGGTGCTGGCGAGCGCGCGCATCTCGCCGCGCTCCGTGAAGAATTATCGCCGGCTGGTGGGACTGTTCCGCGAGACGCTCTCGCACGGCATTTTCATCGCGGCGCAAAGCGCGGCCGATGCCGAGCGGTTCCGATCCATCGGCGCGAATCCCGAACACACGCACGTGGTCGGCAACATCAAGTTCGATTACAGCCACCCGGCCAACATCGAAGCGAAAGGCGCGGCCAACCGGCGCTCGTTGGGTCCGGACCGCCCGGTATGGGTGGCCGGCAGCACCCACGCGCGCGAGGAGGATGTGCTGCTTGCGGCGCATCGCCTGCTGCGCACCCGCCATCCGCAGACTCTGCTGGTGCTCGTGCCGCGCCATCCGCCGCGTTTCGGCGAAGTCGCGGATGCATTGAAGGAGCAGGGTGTGAAGTTCGTGACGTTCACCAGCGGCGCCGCGATCGCCGAAGACACCGAAGTGTTCCTGGTCAATACGCTCGGCGAACTACTGGGTTTCTACGCGGCCGCGGACGTGGCCTTCGTGGGCGGCAGCCTGGTGCCGATCGGCGGGCACAACCTGCTCGAACCGCTGTCGCTGGGACTGCCCACGTTGAGCGGGCCCAATACTTTCAACGCGGCGGATATTTCCAAGCTGCTGGTCGAATGCGGCGCGGTGCGCATCGTTCACGATGCCGCGGAGCTGGCGGCCGCGATCGGCGCCTTGTTGGCCGATCCCGCCGCCCGCTCCCAGATGGGTGCGAGCGGCAGGAAAGCCATCGAAGACAATCGCGGCGCGGTGGGCCGGCTGATGCGGTTCCTCGAACCGCTGCTGCCCTAGCTACTACTGCGCGGGCGGCGTCGCCGGATCCACCGTCGGCGGATTCTGCGGCGGCGGCGGCGCCTCGAGCCAGGTGTTCACGTCTTCGAGCGCCTTGCGGTCGAGGATGCCGGCGGCCTGCTTCAGCGTCAGCAAATTGAGCATGTAGTCGTAGCGGCTGCGCGAGTATGCCGTCTGCGCGGCGACCAGAATCCGGCGCGACGCCAGCACATCGACCGCGGTGCGCGTGCCCACGTCGTAACCGGCCTCGGTGGCGCGCAGCGCGGTGGCCGAAGACTCCAGCGCCTGCTTGAGTGCCTGCACGCGCGAGATTTCCGACACGACGCCCAGATACGCATCGCGCGCGGCACGCTCGGTCTCGCGCGACACACGTTCGAGGCGCTGCTTCGCGGCCTGCCACCGGTACGAGGACTGCCGCACCTGCGATTGCGTTCCGCCGCTCGACCAGATCGGCACCGTGACTTGCAGGCTGATTGACTTGTCGGTATCGCTTTCCTGCGAGGAGGCCGCCGAACCGCCATCGAACTGGCCGGGGATCGGATCGAACACCTGCACGTCGTCCTGTTCGAAGTGCGACTTGCCCACGACGAGATTCACCTGCGGCAGATGGCCGCCGAAATTCACTCGCACGTCGTCGCGCGCGATGTCCGCGCCGAGACGGCTCGAGGTGAGGGCGAGGTTCTGTTCCATCGACGCTTCGACCCACTTCTGCGGATCGGCCGGCTCCGGCACCGCGAGCGGCATCGTGGTGCGCGGGGTCGCGAGCACCAGGTACTGCATGTCGGTAATCTCGCGTAGCAGTTCCTGGGACGTGGCCAGCTGGCGCTTGGCGGCGATCAGGTCGGCGGCGGCCGTGTCACGCGCGGCGCGCGCTTCCTGCACGTCGGTGATCGCGATCAGGCCCACTTCGAAGCGCTTGTCGGCCTGTTCGAGCTGGCGCGAAATCGCATCGAGCGACGCCTGCTGGGCCTGCACGTCGTCCTGCGCCGCAAGCACGTTGAAGTAGGTGGTCGCGACGCGCAATGCGAGGTCCTGCTGCGCGACGCCGTAGTCGGCGTCCGCTTGGGCGACGATGCGACCCGCCTGCTTGAGGCCGACCAGCAGGCCCCAGTTGAAGACGCTCTGGCGAAGCTGCAGGCCCCATTGCGTGCTTTCCGGCTCCGACGTGCCGACCTGCTGCTGTTGCTGGATGACCAGCGGCGAGAGCGGGTTGTTAGGGTCGGAGGGGACGAGGCGCGGGAACAGGCTGTTCTGCGTGCCCTCTTCCTTCGTCTTGCTCCAGCTGCCAGAAATCTGCGGCAGGTACAACGCCCAGGCTTGGGGACGCGCCTCCCGCGTGGCCTTGCGCGTGTACTCCGCCTCGCGGACCAGTGGATCGTTGACCACGGCCTGATCAAAGATCGTGAGCAGGTCTTCGCCCGAAGCAGTAACAGTAGCCAGGCATCCCAGGCCCAGTGCGAGTAAACGACGCATTAATAAGAGTCCTCTTTAGTGTTGTAGTTCACTATATCACCTGCCTCATGAGGGCAGTCAATGCACGCGGTGAAAAAGCTTAGACGTTTCAGTACTGCGGAACGGTTGCATCGACCGACTCGCTCCACGCAGATATTCCGCCGGAGAGATTGGCAACGTTGGTAAATCCTTGGTTCGAAAGGAAATGCGCCACACGCAGGGATCGCACGCCCCCGTGACACATGACGATCGTTTCGGCATCGCGCGAGAACTCCGAAAGCCTCCCCGGAAGGTCGTTCATCGGCACATGTACGACGTCCGGGATGCTCGCAAGTTGCAATTCCCAGCCCTCGCGCACGTCGATGACCAGCGGTTGCTCGCCGCGCTCGCGTCGTGCCTTGAGATCCTGGACCGATATCTCGCGAACCATGAGTCGGGCGGCCGCCTTCAGAATGTAAACGATTCGGGGCGTCGCGCGTTCTCGAGCGCGTCGATCGCCGTTTCGAATAGTCCCGCGCTGCTCCAGGCGTCCTGGGAGGTGCGCGTGACCAGCAGGGCCTCCTGCGGTTGGCTTCCGCCGACCACGGCGAACAACTTGCCATCGAGCGCTAACGCGCGGGCAAAGCGATCGTCGTACAAAGGCAGGGCTCCACATACCGCAATGAGCGCATAGTCCTTGCCCAGTTCCAAGTTGAAAGTGTCACCCGTGACCACCTCGACCTGGCCGAAGCCGGTGCGTTTGAGATTGCTGCGTGCCGCTGCCGCAAGCTCCGCGTGAATCTCGATCGCACGAACGCTCGCGCCCATGGCCGAGAGACACGCCGGCACGAAGCCCGTCCCGCATCCGACTACCAGCGCGCGCATGCCGGGCGCGGCAGCCAGCGCCTGAAGGAGACGTCCGACAATTTTCGGTGCAAGCATGTGCTGGCCATCGCGCAGCGGGATGTCGGTGTCCGCGAAAGCGACCTCGGCGTAGCGTTCGGGTACGAAAAATTCGCGCGGCGTGCGACGCATGGCCTCGAGTACGCGGTCGTCGAGCACGTCCCACGCGCGAATCTGCTGCGTGATCATCTGGGCGCGCGCGAACTCGGTCTGCATGGAGAACTCCTTGACTGGGATGCTACTTATTCTGCCCGAATCGTAGGACTTTAAGTGCTTCGTTTCGTCGTGGAACCAGTCGGCATATCGCTGGTTTTTATGGTTAATGTCGCATGGGGGTTTGCAACGCTCCGCTATTCTGGCCTGAGGGCTGGATGCCCTGCACAAAAACAACGGACTAATAACAAAGAAGGGTTTGCTGCGGGATGTCGATTCTTGGGTTGATCTGTGTGCTGCTCGCACTCGTGGCGACGCTGCTGTTCGTGCTGTTTCTATTTCAGCGGCGCGATCTGCGGGCGGTCTCCGAGTTGTCGCTGACGGTACAGCGGGCGGTGAGCGGCGAACGCCTGCCGCAGCGCATCGAGATCTCCGAGAAGGACCACGATCAGCTCGATGTCCAGGCCCTCGGCGTCTCCGTCAACCAGCTGTTGATGCGCGCCACCCGCACCACGGGGCGCGAGCGCGCCGGTCCCAAACTATTCACCGAACTGGGCGAGCGGATTCATGAAGCGGTGCTGGTGCATCGCGAAGTGATCCTCTATGCCAACAGCCAGTTCGCGAGCTTCGTCGGCGTCGACCGCGTCAATCTCATCGACCGCCGCTTGTCGGACCTGGTGGCGCCGGAATATGCCGAGCTCGTGGCCGAGAATCTGCGCCGCCGCCTCGCCGGCAACCATGCCGCCGAGCGCTTCGAGGTCGAGATGGTCGGCATGCAGGGCCAGGTGAGCCTGCTCGAGCTAACTACCGCGCAGATCGACTTCGAAGGTTCGCAGGCTTTGCTGGTCACTGGCGTCGAGGTCATTCCGACCAGGAAACTGCGCGCACTGGCGAGCGGCAAGATCGACGAGAAGGAAGCCGTGGCGCGGGCCGCGTTGGTGGCCCCGCCATTGCCGCCGCCGCCACCGCCGCCGCCGCCGCTGCAGGTGTTCGCCATGCAGTCGCTGTCCGAGGCGATCGTCACGACCGATCTCGACGGACACCTGGCGTACCTGAATCCGGCCGCCGAAAAATTGTTGGGCATCGGCCGTGCCCAGGCGATAGGGCGGCTGCTCGAAGAGATCGTCGGCCTGGTCGATCAGAACGATCGCAAGCTGCTGGCGGATCCGGTCCGGGAAGCCGTGGGCGGCGATGACGGTACCCCGCACAATTTGAGTCGCCGGGCAGTACTGCTCGGCAAAGCCTCGGGGGAGGAGCGCGCCATCGAGCTCGCCGCCTCGCCGTTGCGAAACGAGGAGGGCGACTTGGTTGGCGCGGTCGTCCTGATGCACGACGTGACCGAGCTGCGCGGCCTGCACCGACAGATGTCGTACCAGGCGACGCACGATGCGCTCACCGGCCTCGTCAACCGCCGCGAGTTCGAGCGCCGGCTCGACGAAGCCGCCGATGTCGCACGGCGTGGCGAAGCCACGCACATGCTTTGCTACCTCGATCTCGACCGCTTCAAGATCGTCAACGACACCAGCGGGCACCTCGCCGGCGACAGCATGCTGCGCGAAGTCGCCAAGCTGTTGCGCGAAGCGGTGCGCGATTCCGACACGGTCTCTCGCCTGGGCGGCGATGAGTTCGGCATGTTGCTGGTCAGTTGCCCGCTCGACAAGGCGCGGCAGATCGCCGACGACGTGTGCCGCTCGATCGCGACGTATCGGTTCGTGTGGCACGACCGGGTGTTCAACGTCGGCGTGTCCATCGGACTCATCGAGATCGGGCGCGAGGCCGGAACCGTCGAGCAATTGCTCGCGGCGGCGGACTCGGCCTGCTACGTCGCCAAGAAGGAGGGCGCCGGCCGCGTGTCCGTGTACTCGGCCCGCGATGAAGCCATGGCGCGCAGCAACGGCGAGATCGAATGGCTGCAGAAGCTGCAGACGGCGCTCAAGGAAGAACGCTTCGCGCTGTACTACCAGCCCATCGTCTCCGCATTCGGCCCCGACACCGAGGGTCCCTCGATGGAAGTGCTGCTGCGCATGCTCGATGAAACCGGCGCCGAGATCGCGCCCGGCGAGTTTGTCGCCGCCGCCGAACGCTACCGGTTGATGGCCTCGGTCGACCGCTGGGTGGTGCAGACCACGTTCACCGCGCTGTCGCGCAACGCGTTTCAGCTCGCCCCTGATCGCAGCGTGGCCATCAACATTTCGGGCCAGACGCTGGGCGATCCGCAATTTCTCGAATTCGTGGTCGAGATGCTCGACCGCACGGGTATCGCGCCCGACCAGGTGTGCTTCGAGATCACCGAAAGCGCCGTGATCGGCAACATGGAGGCGGCACGGCGATTCGTCGGCGTGCTGCACGGCATGGGCTGCAAGTTCACGATCGATGATTTCGGTTCGGGCGTCGCCTCGTTCTCGAGCCTCAAGAATCTGCCGTTGGACTATCTAAAACTCGACGGTTCCTTCATGCGCAACCTGTCGAAGGATTCGGTGAGCCAGACGATGGTGACCGCCATGATCAAGCTGGCGCGCACGCTCAACTTCAAGATCATCGCCGAGCAGGTCGAAGACAGCGCCGCGCTCGATGCCGCCCGCAAGATGGGCGTGGACTTCGTACAGGGGTTCGTGATTGCGCGGCCCGCAAGACTCTCACTCGCAGCCTGACAGTCAAAAAAGGATTCGGGAGATTTCGATGTCCGTTGCACACAGCCAGAACGCCGCACCATGCCGCTTTTGCGGCGAACACCCCACCGTGGCACGTCCTGCGACGCGCTTCCCGCTGGTCAGGGGCGTGACCCGATTGCGGGCCGGCGCCTTGTGCCTGGCGACGACGCGCGGCGCGCGCGCCAGCAGCCGGCCGCGCTTGCGCGATTCGAACTCACGCCGGCCTGCGGCCAGGACCGCGCCGCCGCGCCGAAGCTGATATTTTGCGGACCATCGCAACGGAGGTCCGCATGCTCAAGACGTACAAAGGCAGCTGCCACTGCGGCACGGTGCGCTACGAGGCCGACATCGATCTGGCGAAAGGCACTGGCAGGTGCAACTGCTCGATCTGCACCAAGACGCGCAACTGGAGCGCCATCATCAAGCCCGATGCGTTCCGCCTCATCTCGAGTGAAGACGCTCTCGGCGAATACCGCTTCGGCACGAAACAAGGCGCGCACCTGTTCTGCAAACACTGCGGCGTGCGCACCTTCGAGCGCGGTCATGTCAAGGAAATCGGTGGTGACTACGTGTCGATCAAGCTCGCCAGCATTGACGACATCGATCCGCGCGAACTCGCCGAAGCGCCCGTGAGTTTCGCCAACGGCCGCGACAACAAGTGGTGGGAACCGCCGGCGGAAACCCGGCACCTGTAGCAGTGGGCGGCGCTTCGAATAGCGACACCGCATTCGCGGGATCGATACCGGAGGTCTACGAGAAATACCTCGTGCCGCTGATTTTCGAGCCTTACGCACTCGATCTCGCCGCGCGCCTCGCCGCGTTGTCCCTCACCAACCTGCTCGAGCTCGCCGCTGGCACCGGAGTGGTCACCCGGCGGCTCGCGCTCGAACTACCGGAAGGTGTCACCCTCACCGCCACCGACCTGAATCAGTCCATGCTCGATGTCGCTGCATCAACAGGTACCCATCGGGCCGTCACGTGGAGTCAGGCGGATGCGCTGCAGCTGCCGTTTGCGAATGCCACCTTCGATGCGGTCGTGTGCCAGTTCGGCGCCATGTTCTTCCCCGACAAGCCGCGTGCTTTTGCCGAAGCGCGCCGCGTGTTGCGGCCGGGGGGCGTCTTCCTGTTCAACGTCTGGGATCGCATCGAGGAGAATGAGTTTCCGATGACCGTTACCGAAGCGCTGGCGATGCTGTTTCCGGACGACCCACCACGTTTCATGGCGCGTGTGCCGCATGGATACCACGACATCGGCGTCTTCCGGCGAGATCTCGCGGCTGCCGGGTTTGAGCGCATTCCGAACATCGAAACGGTTGCTGCGCGCAGCCAGTGCGCGTCGGCGCGCATCGCGGCCATGGCGTTTTGCCAGGGCACTCCGCTGCGCGCGGAAATCGAGGCACGCGATTCTTCCGGACTCGTCGCAGCCACGGATATGGCGGAGAGCGTCATCGCACGGCGCTTCGGTACCAGCGCAATAGATGGGAAAATCCAGGCGCACGTGATTACAGTTACGCTGTGAGCGAGTGCGCAAGGGGACGCCGTCCTCGATGAGGGCAGAAGTGCCTCCCTTCAGCCAGCGGGCTTCAATTCCTCGCGGATCGCCGAGTCGATCCACTGTTCGGTCGGGCGGCCGCTCCAGCGTTTCTCCACGCGACCCTCGCGGCTGATCAGGTAACTGAGTGGATAGAACTTCCCCGCGTTATAAAACGGCGCGGCGTCCGCAAGCCTGCCGTGTACACCGTCGAATCGATTTTTGCGCAGGAATTCCGTGAGCACACCGGGTTCCTCGAGCGACAGGTACAGCACCACGAGCCCGTCGTTTGCGTGCTCGCCCTGCAGCTTGGACAGCAACGGCATTTCACGCCGGCAGGGCGTGCACCACGTCGCCCAGAAATTGAGCAGCACCACTTTGCCCTTGAAATCGGCAAGCGCATGTAGTTTGCCGTCGGTGTCGAAGTAACTGAGCGCGGGCGCCGCCTGGCTCATCGTGGGCATCGACATCGCAATCGGGGCGGAGTTGCCGGTCAGGCGCAGGATCAATGCCGCGCCGCCCGCCAGCCCGAGAACGACCGCGGGCAATCCGAAGCGCACGGCAGCGGGCGCGGGACGACGCAGCCACGTCACGACGCCGGCCAGCAGGATCGCGGCGGCCACGTAGAAGGTTGGCGCGCGGAACCACAATCGTTCGGCACCGAATCGCCCGGTGAGATGTGCAACTGCGATGGCGCCCACCAGCGCGAAGCCAAACAGCGTGGCAAACCATGCGCAGGCACGCTGCGCGCGCGCGGCGTCGCCGGCGCCGCGGCTTGCAGCGCGGAATGCGAGGCCGCCGGCCGCGATGATCGCGAGTGCGACCGCCAGGCAGATCAGAATGTAAGTCGTACGCATACCGGATGAGGATACCGGCGCCGTGCTGCAGGTTCAGGCGGTGAGGGCAATTACGCGTGTAGGACGATTGCCAGTCGATCTCGCCACTGCGCGCGCACCCTTCCTGTCAGGGAGTGGGTGCGACCTGCGCGCGCGAAATGCCCAGCTTCTTCATTCGATGGCGCAGCGTCGCGGGCTTCATGCCCAGCTTCAGCGCGGCGCCGGAATTGCCTTCGATGACCCAGTGCGTGGCATTGAGCACCCGCAGGATGTGCTCGCGCTGCACGTGGTGCAACCCGGTGTTTTCGGTGTTTTCCAGGTCGATGGGCGGCGCGGCATAGAAGGCGGGCAGACGGTGCATGCCAGTCGCCGCCGCCGCCATCTCACCGCGATCGTCGGGCGCATACAGCGCCAGCATTTCCGGCGGGATCTTCAGCATCGGCGAAGTGTTCATGATGAGCGCGCGTTCGACCAGGTTCTCCAGTTCACGCACGTTGCCCGGCCAGGGATAGCGGGTGAGCGCGGCCAGCGTGTCGGGATCGACGCCGTCGACGCGGCGGCCGACGCGCGGCGCGTACTTCTGGGCGAAGAACTGCACCAGCAACGGGATGTCTTCGCCGCGTGCGCGCAGCGGCGGCAGTTCGACCGGAAACACATTGAGCCGGTAGTAGAGGTCTTCGCGGAACTGCGCATCGTGCGTCAACCGGCGCAGGTCGCGATTGGTGGCGGCGATGATGCGCACGTCGACTCTGCCTTCGGCGCCCTGGCTGACGCGATCGGATTCCTGCCGCTGCAACGCGCGCAGTAGCTCGGCCTGCGCTTCGAGCTGCAGCTCGCCGATTTCGTCGAGAAAGATCGTGCCGCCGTGTGCGAGCGCGAAGCTTGCATCGAGCGGCGCGTCCTGGTCGCGCAGCGCGGCGCAATCGAGCTTGATGAAAGGGCCCACGGAGCGGCGGCTCGCGGCATGAATCGCGCGCGCTATCAGTTCCTTGCCGGTGCCGGTCTCGCCCGCGATCAGCACCGTCGCATCGGTGGGAGCCACGCGGCTGACGTTTTCCAGTACGCGGGTCAACCCGGCGCTCGCGCCGATGATCTCGTCGAAGTCGTGAACCGCCTGGATTTCATCGCGCAGGTAACGGTTCTGGGCGCGCAGCCGTTCGAGCTCGCGTTCGGCCCGAAGGAGTTTCTGCTGCAGATCGCCCGTTAGGTCGTCCCCTGACATGCTCTCGGGACAGTTGCCGTGGTGGCGCCGAGTATATGGGAGCGCTTCGCCGCTGCGAACAAACATTCACGAGGCTACGCGCCGGCCGGCGGCCGTCTGGCTACCGCACGGCCGTGCCGGATGACCGATATCAGTGCGTACTGGTGTCGCGGCCGGCGTCGGCCCGCCGTAGATGGTCCAACGAAAAGAATCCCGCGCCGCAGGCGGCCAGCACTAACAACATGTATCCCCACAGATAGTGCTGGCCGCGCGCGGCTTCGAAGCCTTCGCCGCCAAGTACGTGCCAGTAGGAATAGAGCGCCAGCGCGTTCACCGCGAAGAGGCCGAGCGCCCCGACGCGCGTGAACAAACCCAGCACTAACAACAACGGGAAGAACAACTCGCCGAAGGTGCCGGCCACGGCGGCGGCGGCCGGCGGCAGCAGCGGGACCTGGTATTCATAGCGGAACAGATCGAGCGTCGAATCCCACTGCGTGAACTTGAGCCAGCCCGAGGCGAGGAACTGCCAGCTGACCCAGAGTCGTGTGCCGAGCAGCAGCACTGAACGCAAGTGATCGAGCTTGCGCCCGAGGGTCGCGTGCAGGTGCGCGGACTTGGTCAGCATGTTCATCGAGGTCTCCAGATTCGCCGAGGTCCAACGCTGGAATCGTTCTTTTCCGGCGTGGGAGCCCAGCTTGTTTGTCAGGCGGGCATCGTTTTCCTGCCACAGAAAGAACGCTGCGGCTGCCACCGCAAAAGCATCCCTTCCAACTATTCCAAGCCATCTCAATCAAAAGGTTACGCCATGGCCTGCGTAGGACGTGGCAGTCCGCGGCGAGCCTGCCGTTCCCGTTGTGTGTTTGGCGCCAATCACCCCTGATGAGACCGGCCGATGTTGCGAAAAATTGCGCCTGACGACTGCAGCAATTTGGGGTAGTTTCGGTCGCTAAGTCGATTTTGGGAGACGATCGCGATGCAACTGTCGCAAATGTGGCGTGAGCATCTGCAGGCGGGCTGTCCGCCGGAAATGCGCGGTCTCAGCATCGCGGGCACTGCGGCCCGCGAGCTCGACGCCGAAATCACCGCCTGTGTCAGCGCCTGCGTGACCCACACGCTCAAGATGGATTCGCGTATCGAGCGGCGGCTGCACGACATTGCCCACGCGCTCGAGAATTTCCAGGATCAGGGCACGCCCGAAGTGGCGGCCTATTGCACGCGTCTGAACAAGCTCGTGAGCGCGGTGCTCGTCAATGCCGGTCCCATCACGGAAGCGGCTAACAATAGCGACAAGCTCGAATCCACCGGCGAGATGGTGCGGCCGAGGATGAAGCGCAGATAGGGTCTGCCTACTTCGGTTCGAATTTCAGCGACACGCCGTTCATGCAGTAGCGCTGGCCGGTCGGCTGCGGGCCGTCGTCGAACACGTGCCCCAGGTGCCCGCCGCAGTTGCTGCAAAGGACTTCCACGCGTCGCATTCCGTGCGATGAGTCGGTGATGGTCGTGACCGCATTCGGCAGCGGCTTGAAGAAGCTCGGCCAACCCGAACCGCTCTCATACTTGGTGCTGGATTCGAACAACGGCTGCGCGCACGCGGCGCAGTGAAAAATGCCGGTGCGCTTCTCGAGATTGAGCGGGCTCGTCCCGGCGCGCTCGGTGCCATGTTCGCGCAGCACGCGGAACTGATCGGCGGAAAGCAGCTGGCGCCATTCGGTATCGGATTTCTCGACCGGGAATTTATCGTCTGTCATTTGCGAATACTCCTTGGCGTATCGAGGGGGACCGGTGATATGGGGATGAAATTACCGAGGCAAACAAAAAGGGACGAACCTTGCGGTTCGTCCCCTTCAAACAACAAAAACCAGGAATGTCCCCTCTAGAGGAGGGGCACCAGCAACAGCGCGACGATGTTGATGATCTTGATCAGCGGGTTGATGGCCGGGCCCGCGGTGTCCTTGTACGGATCGCCGACCGTATCGCCAGTCACCGAAGCCTTGTGCGCGTCGGAGCCCTTGCCACCGAAGTTGCCTTCCTCGATGTACTTCTTGGCGTTGTCCCACGCGCCGCCCCCGGTACACATGGAGATGGCAACAAAGAGTCCGGTGACGATGGTGCCGATCAGCAGGCCGCCGAGCGCCTTGATGCCAGCGCCGGGGCCCATCAGCCAGTTCAGGCCGAATGCTACGACCACGGGGATCAGGATCGGCAGCAGCGAGGGAATGATCATTTCCTTGATCGCCGCCTTGGTCAGCAGGTCCACCGCACGGCCGTACTCCGGCTTCGCGGTGCCTTCCATGATTCCCTTGATCTCGCGAAACTGGCGGCGCACCTCTTCGACCACGGCGCCCGCCGCACGACCCACGGCTTCCATCGCCATGGCGCCGAATAGATAGGGCACGAGACCGCCGATGAACAGGCCGATGATCACGGCCGGATCCGACAGCGAGAACGCCACCATCTCGCGGCCCGTGGCGAGCAGGTGCGTTTCGAGGTTGTGCGTGTAGTCGGCGAACAGCACCAGCGCGGCAAGACCGGCCGAGCCGATCGCGTAACCCTTGGTCACGGCCTTCGTGGTGTTGCCCACCGCGTCGAGCGGGTCGGTGATGTCGCGGATCTTCTTCGGCAGCCCCGCCATCTCGGCGATGCCGCCGGCGTTGTCGGTGATCGGGCCGTAGGCGTCGAGCGCCACGACCATGCCGGTGAGTGATAGCATCGAGGTCGCGGCGATCGCGATGCCGTACAGGCCGTGGCCCGTGCCGCTGGCTTCACCCAGCGTGTAGGCGCCGTAGATCGCCAGGCAGATCGCGATGACCGGCAGCGCGGTCGACTTCATCGACACACCCAGACCGGCAATGATGTTCGTCGCGTGGCCCGTCTGCGAAGCCGCCGCCACCTTGCGCACCGGCGAGTATTCAGTCGCGGTGTAGTACTCGGTGATCACGATCATCGCGGCGGTCAGCGCGAGGCCGATCAGCGCGCAATAGAACATGTTCATCTGCAGGTTCGGCATTGCCGCCGTGTTGGCCATCAGCTGCTCGGTGATGAACCAGAACGCGGCCGCCGAGATCAGGCCCGAGACGATCACGCCCTTGTACAGCGCGTTCATGATCTTGCCGCCATCGGAGGTCTTTACGAAGAAGGTGCCGACGATGGAGGAGATGATGGACGCGGCGCCGAGCGCCAGCGGATACAGGACGGCGTTTTCGCCCAGGCCCTGCATCACGAGACCACCTAGCAACATCGTGGCGACCAGCGTCACGGCGTAGGTCTCGAAGAGGTCGGCGGCCATGCCGGCGCAGTCGCCGACGTTGTCGCCTACGTTGTCCGCGATGACCGCCGGGTTGCGCGGGTCGTCTTCCGGAATGCCGGCTTCGACCTTGCCCACCAGGTCCGCGCCGACGTCGGCGCCCTTGGTGAAGATGCCGCCGCCGAGGCGGGCAAAAATCGAGATGAGCGAGCCGCCGAAGGCGAGGCCGATCAGCGCGTGCAGCGCGGCGTCGGTGCCGATGCGCGGCTGGAGCAGCGTGTAGTAGCCAGCTACTCCTAATAGGCCGAGCCCAACCACCAGCATTCCGGTGATGGCGCCGCCCTTGAAGGCGACCTGCAGCGCTGCGTTGAGACCGTTGTTGGCCGCTTCGGCGGTGCGCACGTTGGCACGCACCGAGATGTTCATGCCGATGTAGCCCGCGAGCCCGGAGAGGATCGCGCCGATCGCGAAGCCAAAGGCGCTGTACCAGCCGAGCGGGGTCACGCCGATGATCGCGAACAACACCACGCCGACGATGGCGATGGTGGTGTACTGGCGGTTGAGATACGCCTTGGCGCCGGCCTGGATGGCTGCCGCGATGTCCTGCATGCGCGCATTGCCTGCCGGCAGCTTCAAGATCGCCATCATCGAGAACACGCCGTACAAAACGGCGATCACGCCGGCGCCAATCGCCAGCCACAGCCACGTCGTGGCAACCATGCGGGACTCCTTACAAAATCAGATGCTTAGTTGTTCTACTGGAGCGCGCAGCCCTTGCCCGCCACCCCGAAAGGGCGCGCACTATAACAACGTGGCGCGAGTCGGCCAACCTCGGGACACCAATGACAACGTGGGACAGCGCTACCGATCGCACTGTGGCGCGCTGGTGGCGGCAAAACCTGCAAAAAGCCCGCATGCCTTGCCCGGCGAACGCTGGCTTTTTGCATATCTCGGGCAAACAAGGCCCGTCTCGTCAGGCGAGCCGCGAGCGCCCTCGCGCGATCAGGGTTTGAACTCAGTATTGAGCTTCTTCTTCACCGCGACGCCCTTGATCGTTACGTAGTCTGGCAGTCCGTTCTTGTATGGCGGGTAGTCTTCGCCTGCGATCAATGGTTCGAGGTACGCGCGGCATTTCTCGGTGATGCCGAAGCCATCCGCGGTGATGTAGTCGCGCGGCAGCTTCTTTTCCACGTTGGCCACGTCGGCGAGCGGCACGTGTCCAACGACCCACTTATAGGGCTTGTTCTCCTTGCGCACGATGGTCGGCATCACGGCGTCGTGGCCGCTCACGGCGAGTTCCACCGCGGCCTTGCCCATCGCGTACGCCTGTTGCACATCGACCTTCGAGGCGATATGGCGCGAGGCCCGTTGTAGATAGTCAGCCACGGCCCAGTGATATTTGTAGCCGTGCGCCTCGCGCACCATGTTGGCCACCACGGGTCCGACGCCGCCCAGCTGCGTGTGGCCGAACGAATCCTTGGTGCCGGCATCGGCGAGGAACTTGCCATCGGCGTAATGCGCACCCTCGGACACCACGATGACGCAGTAGCCGTAGTCAGTGACGCATTGTTTGACCTTCGCGAGGAAGGCCTCCTTCTCGAACGCGATTTCGGGGAACAGGATGATGTGTGGCGGCTGGGCAGGGCCCTTGCCTGCGAGTCCGCCGGCGGCGGCGATCCAGCCCGCGTGGCGGCCCATCACCTCCATCACGAATACCTTGGTCGACGTCTTCGCCATCGAAACGACGTCGAGCGCGGCCTCGCGCGTCGAGATCGCGATGTACTTGGCGACCGAGCCGAAGCCGGGGCAGCAGTCGGTGTGCGGCAGGTCGTTGTCCACGGTCTTCGGCACGCCGACGCAGATGACCTTGTGACCGAGCTGATCGCCGATCTGGGACACCTTGTTAGCGGTATCCATCGAATCGTTGCCGCCGTTGTAGAAGAAGTAGCCGATGTCGTGCGCCTTGAACACTTCGATGAGGCGCTCGTACTTGGCGCGGTCCTGCTCGAAGCTCTTGAGCTTGTAGCGCGCGGACCCAAACGCTCCCGCCGGCGTGTATCTGAGTCCTTTGATAGTCGCGCGCGATTCCTTGCTCACGTCGATGAGATCTTCGGTGAGCGCGCCGACGATGCCGTGGCGGCCTGCATAGACCTTGGCGATCTTCTTCGACTTCATGGCCGCTTCGATCACACCCGCAGCAGACGCGTTGATCACGGCAGTGACGCCGCCCGATTGAGCATAAAACGCGTTCATGGGCTTCTGTTTCTTGGCGGCGGGGCGTTGCATGAGTTGCTCTCGTGTGTCTCGTTGGATGTCCCGGCGGCGCCGGGCGAATGTTTGCTTGGCAGTTTGCTTGAAGAGGGTGGTTTGGTTACTGTGGCGCCCCTTCGAAGGGGCAGGTCGCAGGGTCAAGAATTTAGCATGCGCATCGTATTCATGGGCGCGCCCGGGTCGGGCAAGGGCACTCAAGCCCAGCGTCTCGTCAAGCATTTTGGAATTCCGCAGGTCTCGACCGGAGACATCCTGCGCAAGCACCTTTCCGAAGGCACGCCGTTGGGATTGCGCGCCAAGGAAATCATGGCCGCGGGCCGCTATGTCGACGACGAAACCATGCTCGCCATCATTCGCGCGCGCTTGTCCGAGCCGGATGCGCGGCGCGGTTTCATCCTCGACGGGTTTCCGCGCACGGTTGCGCAGGCCGATGGCCTCGCCAAACTTCTCGCCGAGCTCGGTACGCCGCTCGACGCGGTGGTGCTGTTCGAAGTCGACACCGATCAATTGATCAAGCGCCTGTCGGGCCGGCGGGTGTGCGAGTTGTGCAAGAACGTGTTCAACGTGCACACCGCGCCGCCGTCGATACCGCCTGAATGTCTGCCGGGCCGCAGCGTTCACCAGGTCGTGCAGCGTCCTGATGATGCCGAAGACACCGTGCGCGAGCGCCTGCGTGTCTATGAAGAGAAAACGCGCAAGCCGGTTTCCGGTTTCTATTCCTACACCGGCCTGATTCGCACCGTCGACGCCGAGGGCAACATCGAGGCGGTCACGCAGCGATTGCTGGACACGCTCAGCGCGGGTGGGGGCACGCTCGTCTCGAAGCCGGCCGCCGCGAAGAAGCGCGCCCCCAAACGTCGCGTCGCGCCGGCGCGCAAGCCGAAGGCACGCGCGCGCAAGCTGGTTCGCAAAAAGGCGGGCCGCAAGAGTGCCAAGGCGAAGCCGGCGCGCCGGCCGGCGGCGCGAAAGCGTGCGACAGTCCGCAACGCGCGCAAGGCGCGCCCGGTGCGCCGCGGCTCAAAGCGCCGCTAACAACTTCTCGCCGACGATTTCCTTGCGCCAGCCACGCAGCAGGCTGATGTCGCGTTTGCCCGCGGCGAGCTTCTCGAGCTCGCGACGCGTGGCGAGCACTTCGGTACTGATCTCGAGACCCTTGGCCACTTCCGCGGAAACTTCCGTCAATCGCTTGACCAGTGCGAGCAGCGCGGGATCCGGTCGTTCGCGCCGCGGCAGCGGCGGCGGCGGATCGGAGATGGCGGCGTCACGCACCAGGGAGAGCAGTTCCTCTCCGCATTTGCGCACCACCGATTCCTGCATTTCGGGCAAGGCAGCCAGGGTCTTCATTTCGGTTGGCAGGCGCACCAGGAATTCGCGCAGTGTGAGGTCGTCGATGATCCAGCCGCGCGGGCGATTGCGTTCGATCGCGCGCCGTTCGCGCCAGGCTGCGAGGGTCTGCGCGAGTCGCTGACGCTGCGGATCGAGCGCGGGCAATCCCTTCACTTTCTTCCACGCGTCTTCGGGATCGACACGCAGGGCGTCGGCATTGCCGAGCGCGGCGAGGTCTTCTTCGAGCCAGCCGATGCGACCCTTCGCGGCGAGCGTCTCCAACAAACTCGCGCGCAAGCTCGCGAGGTGGCGCACGTCATCGAGCGCGTATTCCTGTTCCGCGGCGGACAGCGGCCGACGGGCCCAGTCGGCGCGCGTATGCGCCTTCGACAGCTCGACGCCGAGCAGGCGGCGCGTGAGTTCGGCATAACCGATCTGCGCGGGGTGGCCTGCGAGCGCGGCCGCGATCTGGGTATCGAACACGGGGTGCACGAGGCCGACCGCCGGCAGCATGACCTCGAGATCCTGCCGTGCGGCATGCATCACCTTGGCCGTGGCGGGCGAGGTGAGCAGCGGTGCCAGCGGCGTGAGGTCCGCTCCCCGTTCGAGCAAAGCCAGCGGATCGATGCACACCGCCTTGGCGCCGTCCGCGATCTGCACCAGGCACAGTTCGGCGCGATAGGTTTTCTCACGCATGAATTCCGTGTCGAGCGCGAGCAAGGGCGCTTGCGCCGCGCTGGCGACGAACGCTGTCAGCGCATCGGCGGTGTCGATCATCAAGGGCGACGTTCTCCGGGTGACGTGTACAATCCGGCCGTCATTATGCTTGCGAACCTGCGCGCATTGTTCGGCGTCGTCGTCGACATCGTCTTCCTGCGGCGCGGGCCGGAAAACATTCCGTCGTCCAGCACGCTACTCGGCGTTGTCGTCACGGTTTACGTAGCGCTCTACACGCTCGCGTACCAAGCCTTCATCCTGTCGGCCGTCCCGGCGGCGCCGCGTACCTGGGCGTTGCAGATCGTGCTCGCGGCGCTGATCGAACTGCTGTGGTTCTGGATCGCTTTCCGGATCGCCCGAAAGCCGGAACGATTCGTGCAGACGATGACCGCCGTGTTCGCGACCAGCATGCTGTTCATCCCGGCACTGGCGATGGTCGGTGCGCTGCTGCCCTACATGAAAGAAGGGTCGACCGCCCAGCCCCCGGCGATGCTGAGTTTCCTGACCGCATTCGCCGGGATCTGGATGGTGGTGATCCTGGTGCGCATCGTGCGCTCGGCGTTCGAATGGAACTGGCCGCGCTCGATCGGGTTCGTGCTCGCCGCGAATTTCGTCCCCGTGATCATCCTGTCGCTCATCTTTGGCGATTCCCCGAAACCCGTCTAGCGGCGTAAATTCCAGCATGCACGTTCACATTCTCGGCATCTGCGGCACGTTCATGGGCGGCATCGCCGCCATCGCCAAGGCCGCGGGGCACAGGGTCACGGGCTCGGACAAGAACGTCTATCCACCCATGAGCACGCAGCTCCAGGCGCTGGGCATCGAGCTCACCACGGGATTCGAGGCGACGCAGCTCGCGCCGCGGCCCGATGTCGTCGTGGTCGGCAACGTCATGACCCGTGGCATGCCGGTGATCGAGGCGCTGCTCGAGTCGAACATTCCCTACACCTCGGGGCCGGAATGGCTGGCGCGCGAAGTGCTGCGCGACGTGCACGTGCTCGGCGTCTCCGGCACGCACGGCAAGACCACGACTTCTAGCATGCTCGCGTGGATTCTCGAGCACGCCGGCCTTGCACCTGGGTTCCTGATCGGCGGAGTGCCGGGCAATTTTTCGGTGAGCGCGCGGCTCGGCGGAAAGAAATTCTTCGTGATCGAAGCGGATGAGTACGACACCGCGTTCTTCGACAAGCGCGCCAAGTTCGTGCACTACCGTGCGCGCACGCTGATCCTCAACAACCTGGAATTCGACCACGCCGACATCTACGAAAATCTCGGCGCGATCCAGAAGCAGTTCCATCACATGGTGCGCACCGTGCCGGCATCGGGAAGGATTCTCTGGAACTCGGTCGACGAAAATCTTGCCGCCGTGTTGGCGATGGGCGTGTGGACGCCGCGCGAAGGATTTGCGCGTGCGGCAGCCCCGGGCGCGCTCTGGTCGCTCGAACTACCCCGCGGAATGAGCCAGGGACTGAACGACAGCGGTGACTACTCCAGTTTCGCCGTGCTCGAGGCTGGCAAGCCGCTCGGCACCGTGCGCTGGAGCTTGTTGGGCGCGCACAATGCCGAGAATGCGCTGGCCGCCATCGGCGCCGCGCGCCATGCGGGTGTGAGCGTCGAACGCGCGATCGCCGCCTTGAACGAGTTCAAGGGCGTCAAACGCCGCATGGAGCTGCGCGGCGAAGTGCAAGGGGTCGCGGTGTACGACGACTTTGCACACCACCCGACCGCGATCGCGTACACCATCGACGGATTGCGTCGCAAGGTCGGCAAGCGGCGCATCGTCGCGGTGCTCGAGCCCCGTTCGGCCACCATGCGCATGGGCGTGCACCGCGACACGCTGGCGCCTTCATTGTCGGGGGCCGACACCGTCTGGATGTTCGCGCCGCCCGATCTGGGCTGGGACGTGGATGCGGTGGTCGCGGCTCTGGGCTCCAAGGGCAAGGTGGCCCGCTCGCTGGATGAACTTCTCGCCGGGCTCGCCAGCGGCGCCACGCCGGGCGACCAGGTGCTCATCATGAGCAACGGCGGCTTCGGCGGCCTGCACGGCAAACTACTCGAGGCACTGGCCCGAAAGGCCTGAGAGAAGTGGCCGCGGAAAACAGCGTCATTCCCCTGTTTCCACTGCATACCGTGCTCTTCCCCGGCGGGCCCCTGCCGCTGCGGATCTTCGAAACCCGCTACACGGACATGGTGCGCCGCTGCATGCGCGAGAGCCAACCGTTCGGCGTGTTGCTGATCCAGGAAGGTGACGAGGCGGGCGAGGTGGCGATCACGGCCACCGTGGGCAGCACCGCGCGCATCGCGGATTTCCACACCTTGCACGACGGGTTGTTAGGCATCTCGTGCGTGGGTGATCGCAAGTTCTGCGTGCAACGCGTGTGGCGCGCCGGCGATGGGCTCAACATGGGCGAGGTTCAGTGGTTGCCGGCGGAACCCGAGGTGGCGCTGCCCGCGGACTACGCGCGGCTGGCGGCGGCGGTGCGTCGCGCGCTCGACGATCTCAGCGAGCAATATCGACACGTCCAGAAGAAGTTCGACGACGCCGCGTGGGTGAGCGCGCGGCTGACGGAGCTGTTGCCGATCGAGCTCAACGACAAGCAGGCGCTGCTGGAAATGGCTGACCCGATCGAGCGGCTCGATGCACTCAGGGTGATGGTACCGGTGCCGGAATGAGCGGCGCCGAACGGGCCTGGTACCACCAGCGCAGCACGAATCCGATCACAATGATCCAGGCCAGCACCATCCAGCCGATGAATCCGTCGTAGTCGCTCAGCAGCCACGTCGCGGGGCCGGTCGGCCGCCGTTCGGAAGTCTCGCGTACGACGTAAATGATCGCGACCCACCCGGCATGCAGACCGATCGACGCGGCGATGTTGCCGGTCAGCGCCCGCACCATGCCCAACAACACCCCAACCGCGGTGAGGCACGCGAATGCGTCGATGAACGCGAGCGGATGCGCCCACTCCGCGAGCGCGCGCTCGAGCATGATGAGACCGCTGCTCGAGGTCACCTCGGCCGGCGCGATGCGTGCGCGGCCGATGAAATGCGTGGCGGCATACACCAGCGACGTCAATGCGATCGCGACCTTTGCGCCCGATTCCCGCGTAATCGCGGTTTGCATCGCGCCGCGCAGGAAGGTCTCCTCGATGAATGCAACGGTCAGGCCGGTAATGAGCCCGCTCAAGGCGAGCCGGATCCAATGGTACGCATCGAGCGGATCGCCGACGCGCTGCCGCAGGTCGAACGCGATCATCGTGGCGAGCGCGGGCAGCATCAGCAACACCCCCAGCGCCACCGCTTTACCCACCTCCGCGGTGAAGCTGCGAAACGGCAGCCCGTAACCCATGCTCTGGCGGTCCGCGAGCTTGAGGCGCCGGGCGATGAATATGAATCCGCCCACCAGCAACAACATGCCGATGCGGCTCGCGACGCGGTGAAACTTGAGATCGAAGTGCGGTGCGAGCAGCACCCAGGCGGGATAGGCCAGGAACGCCATCCCGACGAGGCCCAATACGATCAGCCCCATGAAGATCGTGAAGCTGCGCATTCGTATCGCCTGCGCGCGGCCTAGCGCGCGGCCGCGCGCACTGGCACCGGCTTGTGGCCGGCGCGCGTGAGCAGCTCCAGCAATCCATCGCTGCCGACGAAGTGCAACGTACCCACGAGGACGAGACAGTCCTGGTCGTCGTCGAGCAGCGCCTCGATCTGCGGCAGCCACTTGCGGTTGCGCTTGCCTAACAACTCGTCGTACAACGCCGGCGCCTGTGCGCGTTCCTTGAGGAATTCCTTCTCGAGGCCGCGGGTGTCGCCGCTGCGCCAGGCGGCCACCAGCCGGTCGAGGTCTTCGGGCAGGCTGGACACGTCATTGGCCGAGTCGACCAGGAACTTGGTCTGCTCCTCGAAGCTGCGCGAATCGAAGATGCTCAGCTGATCGATCACCGTTTCGAGGCCGTCGATCCGCTTGCCATCGGTCTTGGCGCGTTCGGTGATCTGCATGTCGATGCCGAGCTGCGGATCGAAGCCCGACTTCACCAGCGCGAATTGCGTGAGCACCATGGCCGCGGCCCAGGGCTCGAGCCGCGCGATCACGAGCTCCGGCAGATCGAGCGATTCGGCGAGCCTCGCCACGGTCGCATATCGCGAGGCGCCCATGACGCCTTCGAGGTCCTGGTCGGCGGGCAACGTGCCATTCGAGGTGACGAATTGCACGGCTTCGAGTGGATTCAGATCGTCCAGATCGACTTCCATGACGATGACTTTCGAGGCGGCATAGGCGCGCTCGAGCTGCGGCGGGAGTTGCGCCTGATCCTTGGGGAGTGCGTGCACAGAGCCTGCGAGATAAACCGTGTTGTGAGCGCCTTTGATCGACCAGACGGAGGTCGTCTCGCCGCGTGCCTGCGCGAGGCCGCAACCGCACGCAAACAAAAGCAGGCCTGCGAGGCCGCGCGCGAGGCCTCGCTTCAGCGGTTCACGGAAAATCATGCCGCGGATTCTGCGGCAGTCAGGAAGTGCACGCCAGTGTCGATGGCGCCGTTGGAGTGGAGGGTCAGCAGCCGATAGGCCGGCGGCTGATTGTCGATCACGAACTGATCGGAACGTGGCTGGAACTGCGCACAAGTGGAGGGCGTTGCCAGCAGCCGCACGCCGCGGCGCGTGCCTTCGAAGTTCTGATGCACGTGACCCCAGACCACCGCCTTGACCTGCGGATGGCTGTCGATCACCGACCAGAATTCGTTCGCGTTCGCGAGGCCGACGTTGTCCAGCCAGCGGCTGTGCATCGCGACCGGATGATGATGCAGGCAGACCATGGCGTGACGCTGGCGCGCGCGGCCGAGCTCTTCATCGAGCTTGGTCAGCATTTCCACGGAGAGGCTGCCGCCCGCCTGCTTGGCGACGACGCTGTCGAGCAGCACGATGCGCCACGCGCCAATGTCGGCGGGGCCGTCCAATTCGAACGGGCGGCCCGCAAGCGCAGCGCGCATCTCCGGGACGAAATCGTGATTGCCGGGAATGCACAGGACGGGTTTGCCGAACCGCGCGAACAGGCGGCGGAAGTGCTCGTAGCCGCCGGCGTCGTCCTGCACGAGATCGCCGGTCACCAGGATGGCGTCACAAATGGCAAGATGGCCAGACGCGTCCGACAACGTGCGCTCGAGCGTTTCGAACGGATTCACGCCGCGCAAAGCCGCGGCCGTGTCGCCGAACAAATGCGGGTCCGTAAACTGGATGACTCTTATTGCGCTCATTCAAACGAACTGTACAAACATGAGGGGAGTGAGCCGGTGATGCACGTCACGACATGCTTCATGGCACTGTAACGTGGTGAACCAGGTCGCAAACTACCGCGGAAGAAATGTGAAGCCGCGTCTGTATATAGCGACTTTCCGAAGTGCTTCGGTGTCACGAACATTGGTAAATCGCGTATGAAATATTGGACCATTTATGAACGCTTGCGTGGCCAACGAAGCTGTTTAAAGTGTCGGCCCACATGAAGAGACCGGGCAAGAGTGATCCGAGCCGGCCGCGGGAAGACGGCTACGACTACAAGCGCGACTTCTACCGCAGCTCCCAGGTCGCCGAGGATTACGATTTTCATCGCTTCAGCTCTCCGGAACGCCAGAAGCGCAATGCGCGCAAATGGGCCGCGATCCGTGCGGCACTGCGTGAAGCGACCGGCGTGCGCACGATTCTCGATCTGCCCTGCGGCACGGGGCGCTTCACGGGTGCCTTGGCGCGCGAGGGCTACGAGATCATCGGCAGCGACATCTCGCTCGAAATGCTCCACAAGGCCGCGGCCCAGGAGAGTCAAAACGGACCGCAGCTGTCGATCCGCGGCTATGTGCAAGCCAACGCCGAGGCGCTGCCGCTGCGCAACGATGCACTCGATTGCGTGGTCAGCATCCGCTTCATGATGCACGTGGATCCCGCCACGCGCGTACGCATGCTGCGCGAGTTCGGGCGCGTCTCGCGCCGCTGGGTCATCGTCGACTATCGGCACTGCTACACGTTCCGTTATGTGCTCACGCACACGCTGGGCCGGCTTGGGTTGGGGCGCACGCCGCTGTCGCGCGTGTCGCGCAAGGAGCTCGACCAGGAGTTCGCCGCGGCGGGCTTTGCGATCCGCAAGGTGATCCGCGTGTCGACACCGCTGCTGTCTGACAAGTGGATCGTGCTCGCCGAACGCGCCTGAGCCAGCTCATCGCAGGCGCAGCTGCGGCGGCGGCGAGGGGCGGCCGGTCACGTATTCACGGGTCGACTGCAATCCTTCCTTGAGTCCGCGGTAAGTCACGGCCTGCAACGCCTCGTCGAATGAGCACCAGCGATATTCGGAGTGCTCATCGGGAGCCAGTTTCACGGCGTTCGCGGCAACCTCCGCGGCGTACACGCCGATGATCTGCATGCAGGCGAAGCGGCGGTTGTAGATCGTGTAGACGTGCTCGGCTGCCCACACGGCCGTGGCCGTCAATTCGAACGCCGCAAGTACGCGACCAATGGCATCCACAATCCCTTCATCGGCAGCCGCGCTATCGCTCGGGATCTGCCAGAAGCGGCCGCCATTGAAGAAGCGCTCCGCCTTGAGCGGGGCGGTGTGCAACAGCAGGTATTCCACGCCTTTCGGCGTGCGGCGGAACACCCAGACGTCGAATACGTTGGCGTCGAGCTTCATGTCTCAACGATGACATGTCCCGCGAGACAAAGTTGCCGGCCCCGGAGAGGAGTTTTCCGGTGTTTTTGGTTGCCCCCGGGCTCCCCCGTGTCGGACAATGCGCGCCCTTTATGGATACCCCAGCCACAACCCCCGCCCGCCGTACGCTCGCCAACGCGATTCGTGCGCTCTCCATGGACGCCGTGCAGGCGGCGAATTCGGGACATCCCGGCGCGCCGATGGGCATGGCCGATATTGCCGAAGTGTTGTGGCACGACGTGCTCAAGCACAACCCCGGCAATCCCGGCTGGTGGAATCGCGACCGCTTCGTGCTGTCGAATGGCCACGGCTCGATGCTGCTTTATTCGCTGCTGTACCTGACCGGTTATCCGCTGACGATCGACGACATCAAGAATTTCCGTCAGCTGGGTTCGCATACGGCAGGACATCCCGAGCGGGATTTGCGCCTGGGGATCGAAACGACCACCGGCCCGCTCGGCCAGGGACTCGGCAACGCGGTCGGCATGGCGCTGGCCGAAAAGCTGTTAGCCATGCAGTACAACAAGGAAGGTCTGGCGATCGTCGATCACCACACCTATTGCTTCGTCGGTGACGGTTGCCTCATGGAAGGCATCTCGCACGAGGTCGCCTCGCTCGCGGGGCACCTCAAGCTCGGCAAACTGACCGTGTTCTACGACGACAATGGCATCTCGATCGACGGCAAGGTCGTCGGCTGGTTCACCGACGACACGCCCAAGCGCTTTGAAGCGTACGGCTGGCACGTCGTGCGCAACGTCGACGGCCAGGACAGCGACGCGGTCGCTGCGGCCATCAAGAAAGCGCGCAATCGCAAGGATCAACCCTCGCTGATCTGCTGCAAGACCACCATCGGCTGGGGTGCTCCTAACAAGCAAGGCACCAAGTCCGCGCACGGCGAGGCCCTCGGCCCCGAAGAAGTTGCGCTGGCCCGCAAGACGCTCGGCTGGGAATACCCGCCGTTCGAAATTCCGGAGGAGATCCGCAAGGCCTGGGATCACAAGGAAGCGGGCGAGGCGGCCGAAAAGAAGTGGCTGCGGGTGTGGCGGCGCTACAAGCGGGAACACGCGACCGTTGCCGCGGAGTTCGAGCGCCGCATGAAGGGCGATCTGCCGTCCGACTGGGCCGAGATCTCACAGGCGGTCATGGCTGCGGGCGCGGCGGTCACCGGATCGCAGGCGACGCGCGCGTCGTCGCAGGTTGCTCTCAACGTGCTCGGTCCCAAGATGCCGGAGATGTTAGGCGGATCCGCGGACCTGACGGGCTCGGTCAATACCAAACGCAAGGATTCGGTCGATCTCACCACCGAAAACTTCCACGGCAACTACGTCTCTTACGGCGTGCGTGAATTCGGCATGACGGCCATCATGAACGGCCTGGTCGTGCACGGCGGCTTCCGCCCGTACGGCGGCACGTTCCTGGTGTTTTCGGACTACGCGCGCAACGCGGTGCGCGTCGCGGCGATCATGCATGCGCCGACCACGCTGGTTTACACGCACGATTCCATCGGTCTCGGCGAAGACGGTCCGACGCACCAGCCCATTGAGCACCTGGCCAGCTTGCGCGCGATGCCGAACCTGCACCTCTGGCGCCCCTGCGATGCGGTGGAATCCGCGGCGTCGTGGGTCGCGGCGCTCGAGCGCACCAAGGGTCCGACCGCGCTGATCTTCACGCGCCAGGGTTTGCCGCAGAACGCGCGCACGCCCGAGCAGTTAGTCGCGTTGCGCAAGGGCGGCTACGTGCTGATCGATTCGAACGGTCCGCCCGAGGCCATCGTGATCGCGACCGGCTCGGAAGTCGGCATCGCCGCCGCGGCCGTGAAAGAGCTGCAGGCCGCGGGCAAACGCGTGCGCCTGGTGTCGATGCCGTGTTGTGAGGCGTTCGATGCGCAGCCCGCGCCGTACCGCGAAAGCGTACTGCCGGCATCGGTAACGCGCCGTCTCGCCGTCGAAGCGGGCACCACGCAGTCGTGGTGGCGCTACGTCGGCACCGCCGGACGCGTCATGGGGATAGAAACCTTCGGCGCATCGGGCAAGGGACCGGACCTGTTCAAGCATTTCGGCCTGACTGCCGCCGACGTGAAGACGCACCTCGAGCAATTGCTCGGCTGAATTCGTATTTGGTGATCAAGAGGAAACGAGAAGATGGCCATTAAAGTAGGTATCAACGGTTACGGACGCATCGGTCGCAACATCCTGCGCGCGCTCTACGAAGCGAAGCGCACCAACGAAATTCAGATCGTCGCGGTCAACGACTTGGGCGATGCGCAAACCAATGCGCACCTCACGCAGTACGACACGGCGCATGGCAAGTTCCCGGGCACGGTGGGCGTCGAAGGCGATTCGATCGTCGTGAACGGCGACCGGATCAAGGTGTTCGCGCAGCGCGATCCGTCGAAAATCGACTGGGCCTCGGTGGGCGCGGAATACGTGTTCGAGTCAACCGGCTTCTTCTGCACCAAGGCCGATGCGGGCAAGCACCTGGCCGGCGGCGCGAAGAAGGTCGTGATTTCGGCTCCGGGCGGCAAAGACGTCGATGCCACGATCGTCTACGGCGTGAACCACAACGTGCTGAAGAGCTCCATGAGCGTGATCTCCAACGCGTCGTGCACCACCAACTGCCTTGCGCCGTTGGCGAAGGTCTTGAACGACAAGATCGGCATCGTCTCCGGTTTGATGACCACGATCCACGCGTACACGAACGATCAGCGACTGACCGACGTCTATCACGAAGACATCCGTCGCGCGCGTTCGGCCACCATGTCGATGATTCCCGCCAAGACCGGCGCGGCCGCGGCCGTCGGCCTGGTGCTGCCGGAACTCAAGGGCAAGCTCGATGGCTTCGCGATCCGCATCCCGACGATCAACGTCTCGCTGGTCGATCTGACTTTCGTCGCCAAGCGCGCGACGACGGTCGATGAGATCAACAAGGTCGTCAAGGAAGCCGCGGATGGCGCAATGAAGGGCGTGCTCGCCTTCACGGACAAGCAACTCGTGTCGGTCGACTACAACCACGACCCGGCGTCTTCCACCTACGACTCGACGCTCACGCGCGTTACTGAAGGGACGCTGGTCAAGGTCTGCTCCTGGTACGACAACGAGTGGGGCTTCTCGAACCGCATGCTCGATACCACGATCGCGTGGTCGAAGGCTTCCTGAGGCGCCCGGCCGTGAACGTGCTGCGCATGGCGGACCAGGACCTCGCGGGAAAGCGGGTGCTGATTCGCGAAGATCTCAACGTGCCCGTCGAGGGCGGAAAGGTCACGAGCGACGCGCGCATCCGCGCCTCGCTGCCGACCATCAAGCTGGCGCTTTCGAAAGGCGCGAAGGTGTTCCTGTCTTCGCATCTCGGCCGCCCGGAAGAGGGCGTGTACGCGGAGGAATTTTCGCTCGCGCCGGTCGCCGCACGCCTGTCGGACTTGTTAGGCCAGCCGGTGCCGCTGCGGAAGGACTGGCTGTCGGGCGTCGACTGCCCGCCGGGCACTGCGGTGCTGCTCGAGAACGTGCGCTTCAACAAGGGCGAGAAGAAGGACAAGGAAGATCTCGCGAAGCAGATGGCCTCACTGTGCGACGTGTTCGTGATGGATGCGTTCGGTACGGCGCATCGCGCCGAGGCTTCCACTCACGGTGTCGGCAAGTTCGCGAAGATTTCCTGCGCGGG
>DATHJZ010000228.1:0-3122 GCA_035286365.1 Steroidobacteraceae bacterium
CTTTGGATGCGTCGTTTCGAGTGCGTCGAGCAGTTGATTGCCCGCCTCTTCGAGCGCGCTCCGCGCAGACTCGAGGTCCGCCTTCGTTGCGCCGGCTTTGTATTCGCAGCCCATCTCCGCCTTGTCGAACGCCTTCAACGCGGCGGCGAGCCTCCCGCCTTTCCAGAAGATACCGTCCGCGATCTGCCGGGCCGTGTCGAAGCCCAGCTTCCTGATCTCATTTTTATGGCTGGCCTTGAGTCCTTCGACGGCGCGGTAGTCATCGGCGTGGGCTGTGACCAACGCAGCGAGCTGCTCGCGCACGTGCGCTTCTGGAAGATGGCCGTACGCGGGAGTCACCGTCAGACCGACGGCCATTTCGATATGGAGGATATTTCTTCCGGGCCAGCGCTGATCAGCGAGCGTGCGCACCATCTGCCCGAACTTGGCGTCGGCGTTCGCGGGATCTGCCTGCGTCCATTGCCGCTTTTCGTGCGCGAGCCGGCCAAATTCGATGCCGAGCTTCGCCGCATCGAGGTCGCCCGAGTCCAGGCGATCGAGCAGCTTCACCAACTGAGTACGCGTGCTGCGCCCCGCAGTGTCAGAGCGGCTGGAGCCCGGCAGCGCGGTGGCCAACGAAGATAGACGCTGGCCCAGCTGCTGGAAGCTGCGAGTGAGTCGCTGCCGGAAAGTGTCGGGAGGCGTTGTTTTGACGTCGCGTCCTGCCAGTGCGGTTTGCTGAGGGACTCCACCCGTACCGGGTGGCATTGCGAGGACCGGGGAGGGGGTCTTTGTCTGGACGGTGCCCGATCCCATGCGGAGTTCCTCGCGATGACCACGGGGTGGGTGACGGGAAAGAGAAAGAAGTTCACGGCAATCGGCCCGCAACTCGAGGAGTCGGCCGGGAACCCTGCTGGGCCGCGCGTTACTCAATGGCCCGGGCGGTGTTGCCCCTTCGGAGGACTCTCACGTGAACCACGCCGATCCCATGCCGCTGATTCTGGTGCTCGGCCTGATGGCGGTTCTGCCGCTGTTCGTGGTCATGACGACGTCGTTCATGAAGATCGCCGTCGTGCTTTCGCTGGTGCGAAACGCGATGGGTGTGCAGCAGATTCCGCCGAATCTCGCGCTCTATGGCCTCGCCGGGATTCTCACGTTCTACATCATGGCGCCCGTCGGGCAGCACATGTACGACACGGTGAAGGCGAATCCGCAGGCGACGCAGTCCATCGAAAGCCTGGGGACCACCATCCTGCAGGGCGCCGAGCCACTGCGAAAGTTTCTGGTCCAGCACAGCAAGGCGCAGCAGCGCGCGTTCTTTATGGGCACGGCTCGCAAACTCTGGGATCCCTCGATGGTTGCGGGTCTGAAGGACACCGACTTCGTCGTGCTCATTCCGTCGTTTCTCGTAACCGAGCTCACCTCCGCATTCGAGATGGGCTTCCTGATCTATCTGCCCTTCATCGTGATCGATCTGATCGTGTCCAACATCCTGCTCGCCATGGGAATGATGATGGTCTCGCCGGTGACGATCTCACTGCCGCTCAAGCTGTTCCTGTTCGTGATGATCGATGGCTGGTCGCGGCTGATCCACGGCCTCGTGATGAGTTACACGTGAGGACGATGTGACCGAAGCAGGATTTGTCGGATATCTGCACCAAGGGTTGCTGCTCATCCTGTTGCTGTCGATGCCGGCCATCGTGGTGGCATCGGTGGTGGGTGTGCTGTTCAGCCTGTTCCAGGCGCTCACGCAGATTCAGGAGCAGACGCTGTCGTTCGCAGTGAAGCTCATCTCCGTCGGCGTGACGCTCGCACTTTGCGGGCGGTGGATAGGCGTCGAGATATTCAACTACACCACGATGCTGTTCGACTCGCTTGCTTACGTGGGTCGGTAGGCGGCGCACCGCGCCACCGTGACCGCAGCCCATGGAGTCCACGCTGATCTTCAATGACATCCGCAGCGTGCTGATCGCGCTGATGGTCGTGACCGTACGAATCCAGGTCGCATTCGCAATCATCCCGCTTTTCAACAAGCAGATGATGCCCGCGCTGCTACGGTCGGCCATTGCGATCGGTCTGTCGCTGGTGTTGCTGCCGCCCGTACTCGCAAGCTTTGCCAAGATTCCCGAGACGCCGACGCTGATCGCGATCGTGGTGAAAGAGGCGTTCCTGGGCCTGCTGATCGGTTACGCCGTGGCAGCGCTCTTCTGGGCAGTGGAAGCCGTCGGCTTCTTCATCGACAACCAACGCGGCGCGAGCATCGCGAGCACACTCGATCCGCTGACCGGCAACGACAGCTCGCCACTCGGCATCCTGTTCAACCAGGCATTCGTCGTCTATTTCATGGTCGCCGGCGGTTTCGGCGTGCTCATGACTCTGCTGTACGCGAGCTACGGCTTATGGCCGGTGCTCACTTATTTTCCCAGCCTGCCTCCGGACGGAGTGATGGTTTTCGCCGGGATTTTCGGCCGGATCGCGAAGCTCGCTGTGCTGCTCTCCTCACCGGCCATCGTCGCGATGATGCTGGCGGAGATGGGGCTCGCCCTGATGAGCCGCTTCGTGCCGCAGCTGCAGGTGTTCTTTCTCGCCATGCCGATCAAGTGCGGCATGGCGTTCTTCGTGCTCGTCGTCTATCTCCCGGTGTTGTTCGGCTATCTGCTGCGGGAAATCGGCACGCTGCCGCATCTGCTGGGATCGCTGACGGGAGCGCTCGGATGAGCGGCGAAAAGACCGAACAACCGACCCACAAGAAACTGCAGGACGCGCGCAAGAAGGGTCAGGTCGCGAAGAGCAAGGACTTCACGCAGACGGCACTGATCCTCGCACTCTTCGGATATCTCATCGCGTCCGGCCCCTCTCTCGCACAAGGATTCGCGGAGCTCCTCGTGCTGCCGATGGGCCTCCTGAACCAGCCCTTCGACGTAGCGCTGGGCTCGATCGTCGGCGCGGTGCTTCACAAGGCCGTGATGATCGTGCTGCCGTTCCTCGGGATTGTCCTGGCGATCGGCATCGGCGCCGAGATGCTCCAGGTCGGCGTGCTGTTCTCGTTCGAATCCCTCAAGCCCAGCGGCAAGAAGCTCAACGTCGCGGCGAATGCAAAGAACATGTTCTCGAAGAAGAACTTCGTCGAATTCCTCAAGAAC
>DATHJZ010000229.1:0-16784 GCA_035286365.1 Steroidobacteraceae bacterium
CGGTCGTACCGCTGCGTTCTTTCAACGACAACAAGTTCATATTCGAAGAGGTTGAAGGCATCGCGGACGGACTTGGGCCTACCTACAACGCGCAGTCCTGCCGCGAATGTCACCAGAACATCGTTACGGGCGGCGCGAGCCAGGTGGCCGAGCATCGCACCGGCCGAATGGAACTGCTGCAGTTCGTGGAATCGGTGGGTGGTTCGCTGATCCAGTCGCGTTCGACGAACGCGGAGATCTTCGAGCAGGTGCCTTTCGAAGACGGCGTCTCCACGCTGCGCATCTCCACCAATCTGCTCGGCGGCGGATTCGTCGAAGCGATTCCGAACAACACACTGTTCGCCATCCGCAACGCGCAGCCGGCGGCGATTCGCGGCACGGCGCTCGAGGTTGCAGTGCTCGAAGCCAATAACGCGCCGCGCATCGGGCGGTTCGGCTGGAAGAGCCAGCACGCGAGCATGGAATCGTTCGCCGCCGACGCGTATATCAACGAAATGGGCATCACGACGCCGCTGCTGCCGGAGGAGAACACCTCGCTCGGCCGCGACGTGAGCTTTGGCACGCCGTTCGATTCGGTGGCTGACCCGGAAGACGATGGTGTCGATGTCAGGGCGTTCGCCAATTTCATGCGTGCGACCAAGGCGCCACCGCGTGGTCCTATCAACGCACAGGCGCGTGCCGGCGATACGTTGTTCAACTCCGTCGGATGCGGAGGCTGCCACATCGCGACCATTCGCACCGCCGCGCCGGGCACGCGCATCAACGGCGGCGCGCTGCGCGTGAGGGATGCGGTCGGGAACAAGATCATTCATCCCTACAGCGACTTCCTGCTGCACGACATCGGCACGGGCGATGGAATCCCGGTGTTGCCTGGCGCACAGTTCGTATCGACGGCGACGCAGCTGCGCACGGCTCCGCTGTGGGCGCTGCGCACGCGCAATCGACTCATGCACGACGGGCTGTCCTTCACCAAACAGGAAGCCATCGCCCGGCACGCGGGCCAGGCAGCTGCCGTGAAGTCAGCATTTGACGCGCTGACGCCTGCCCAGAAGGATCAGGTCTTCGCTTTCCTCGACTCGTTGTGAGTCCTTGAAAGCGGGCAGGGCGCGTTCGCCGTTTCAGTCGGCGTAGGTTTCGCCCTGGTCGAACTGGATGAAGCAGAACCCGTGCCCGAACGGGTCGCCAAAGCTCACGCAGCGCGAGCCTTTCCAGTCGACGTGACCGGTTTCCTGGCGCGCGCCGGCGGCGATTGCGCGGGCCGCGGCCGCATCGACGTCGTGCACTACGAGATCGAAATGCACCGGCGTCCAGTGGCGTCGGTAGTCGCGCTCGAGCGGCGGCGCCTTCACGGCGCGCGTGCCGGCACTTTTCTGCAATAGATAGAGCGTGGCGGAGGCGCCGGTGAGTTCGGCCACGTCGTCGTCGAGCGTGCGCGAATGCACGAGGCCGAGGGCGCGCGTGTAGAACTCGATGGCGGGCGCGAGCTCGGGTACGTCGAGATTGATGATGACTTTCATTGCGCGGCCGCCGTTTGCTTCGAGCTCGCGCGCGCGACGTCGATATCGCGGGCAACCTCGGGACGAATCAAAGCCCAGTGAAAGAGATTGTCGGGATTCGCATCGAACGAATCGCCGTTGTATGCCGTGAGCTTCATGTCCTTGTAGATGGGCCGCGTGATGCGGATGACCTCGTCCCAGTACGCGAGTGCCTTGGTCAGGTGCGCGATGGCCAGCTCCTTTTGCTGCGCTTCGCCCGTGGATCGAAAGGTCTCGAGCGCCACTGCACCACGCAGCTTTTCGGCGAGGTGCAAGCCGAGATTTGCCCACGCTTTGACGTCTGCTGTCTCGTACATCAGCGAGGCGCTTCCGCTCGTATCGATCTTGTTTACGAGCCGCAAGGCCGCACGATTGTCGCGCTCCAGCAGCTCGATGAGTTTCGGCGGCGTCACGCGATCGGCGGCAAACTTCTCGCCGCGCGGAGTGCCCTTGACGTAGTCGCCGACCGAAACGTACGACGGGTCCATCGTTGGCTGTTTGATGAGCGCGTCCACGCCGATGTAATGCGTTTCCTCGCCTTGCAGCGCGAGGAAGCCTTCGCCGTACAACGTGAAATCCCACCTCGAGTCATACAGCGAAGAGAGGCGCAGTTGCGTCCGCGATGCGAGCGAATACGCCTGCAACAGGTTGCCTGCGCGCGGGCCGTAACGGCGCGTGAAGTCCGCCTGGAACACCGCATCGGGCGTGGCCGGATCGTAGAGCAGCCGTCCCCACAACTCGTAGTACAGCCACTGGCGCTGGAAGGCGTAACTCCAGTCGATCGGCCGATCGCCGGCAGTGAAATAGTCGAGCGCGGGGATGTAGGTCTCGGAGCCGATGAAATATCCGCCGACATAGTCCTGGCCGCCGTTCAGCCGGATGTGCTCGCGAATGAACGCAGGGTCGCCCCAACGCAGCGCGAAGAAGTCCTCGTTGCGCATCTGCCAGACGATCTTGTAGTTGGTGGGCGTGGGCTTGAAGTACGTGTCGCCGAGCTTGCCGCCGTGCACCTTGACGAGCTTCGGCGTCGAGTACCCATGCGACCAGTTGAACTTCATCTCCACCCAGATCGGTCCGTCAAACTTGTTGCCCAGCTTCTCCATTGCACTGCGGTTCAGCTGCTCAACGTCGGTCCCGACTCCCGGGCCTGAAGAGAGCCCCGCGGAGAATGGCACGCGGTGGATCAATTTCACGGGCTGCTTGCGCTGCGCATTGAGGGCGCCCGCGATGTACACATCGTCGACGAACTGCTGACGCTGCAGTGGCGTCATCTCGGCCATGCCTTCGCCGTGCGAAACGCCGATGCCATCGAGGTCGGGATATTCCTCGAGCATCTGCGTGACGCTCTCGCGCAGGTAACGCTTGGTGATCTCGGAGGTATCGCCGGGCACGTAGTAGTGCGGATAGAAATTCTGCTTCGCGACATCGTGCGCCTGTGCGAACTCCTTGCTCACGAAGATGCTCCAGAAAACCACGTAGGTGTCGAGTCCGCGTTCCTTGGCCATCCGGAAGATTTCGCGATACAGGTGCTGCCACTCGGCAAACTGCGTATCGGTCCACTTGCTGGCCTCGGGAAAATTCTTCGGCCGGATCATGTAAGTGAACGGATGCAGGGTCCAGAGGCTCAACGAGTTGAAGCGGTTCTCGACCAGCATGTCGAGAAACGCTTCCCAGTACTTGAGATCGCGCGCCGTGTCGTAGTGCTGGTCGAGCGCGGAGCTCGGCCGGTAGGTATCCCACGGAGTGTTGAACTTGATGCCGCGAAAGATCTCTGCCGGCTTGCGCGGCTGCGCCGCAAGTTTCGTGATGTCGACGCCGTTCAACAGTTGTTCGCGCGCGGCGAGTGCGCCGTAGATGAGGCCGCGCGCGTCACCGCCGCTGACCGACACACTTCGACCGCGCGCGACGATCGAAAACGCTTCGGCCCCGAGTTTGGCGTCGAGGCCCAACGTGAAACGGCAGGAGACCTGCCCGCCGAGTGCGGATTCGAGACGGCGTTTCGCATACGCCGACTGTGGTGTCCCGGGCGCTTCGATCGCACAGGAATGCGCGCCCGCGCTGCCTAACAACCCGCAGAGCGTGAACAGAACAGTCAGGCGATGGGTCACCGATGAAGTCTCCGACTCAGGATCTCAGGGCTCGTGTCCGGGTCCCGTCGTCGTGCCTGGCGATGCGGGACACGGGAAGTTAAATGCCGCGGGCTCACAAGACAACGGGGTATCCGGGATTGCATTGATGACTGCGGCGGTGCATAAACGTACGCCAGCTTTCGATCCATCAGCTCAGGGGGACTATCAATGTCACTTCGCAGGCCTGCCGCTGCGTTGCGGACGGTGCTCGCGCCGGGCGCGCTGCTGCTCGCTTCCATTTCCACGACCGCGATCTCGCAGCCGCTTCCGGCTGCAATAGAAGTTGCAGGTGAGATCAAGGTCGGCTGGAACCTCGGCAATACACTCGAGGCCATTTGCAGCGAGACTGCGTGGGGCAACCCAGTTGCGAGTCAGGCGCTGATCGACAGCGTCAAGGCCGCCGGTTTCAATGCGATCCGCATTCCCGCTGCATGGAATTGCCACGCCAACCAGTCCACGTCCGTCATCGAACCGGCCTGGCTGGCGCGCGTCAAACAAGTTGTCGACTACGCCTACGGGCAGGGCATGTACGTCTTGCTCAATATCCACTGGGACAGTGGCTGGCTGCAGGATCACCCGACCTTCGCGTTCCAGGCCGCGGTCAACCAGAAACAGCAGGCCTACTGGATGCAGATTGCGAACACCTTCAAGACGTACGACCAGCATCTGCTGTTCGCCGGCACCAACGAAGTGCACGCGGACTTCGGCACGCCGACCGCCGAACACAACACCGTACAGCAGTCATACAACCAGACGTTCGTGAACGCGGTGCGCGCGACCGGCGGCAACAACGCCTCGCGCACGCTGGTCGTGCAGACCTACAACACGAACATCTTTCACGGTCTCAATTTCTTCAACTTGCCGGCTGACACGATTGCCGGGCACCTGATCGTCGAAGTGCATCATTACGATCCCTACGACTACACGCTGAACCCGAAGGGCCCCTGCCTGTATTGGGGAGCGCCTTATCCGCCGCAGAGCAGCTGCTCGTGGGCGGGGGAGAGTTTCCACCAGACAACCTTCGCACAGGTCAGGGCGAAGTGGATCGACAATGGGATCCCCGTGATCATGGGTGAATATGGCGTGGCGTTGCGTGCGAATCTCGATCTCGAATCGCGCCAGTACTACCTCGAGTACGTCAACAAGACTGCGGCGGCGAACGGTATCAAGACTTTCTACTGGGACAACGGTGTGCAGCCCGGCCAGGCCGAGGCGTTTGCGTTGTTCAACCGCAGCACGGGCGCGGTCGTCGACCAGGGGGCGCTCGATGCCGTACTGCGCGGTGCCGGCGCTGGCAGTTCGACGCAGAGCGCACGCTGACGACTCCGCGACCGGTTCGGGCACGGTGACCCGTAGCCCCGCCGGCAACACATTCCCGGGCGAAACGAGCGTCACGCTGATCGCGGCACCTCCGGTGCCACGAATCCGGTGGCGGTCCGCATGCTCGCGATCACCACCTTGACGCCAACTTCTGCAGGGATCGGGCGGCACCTGCTCGATCCTGCGCGAGTATTGGCTGAACGTCGTCGGCACCACTGTTGCGATGAATTCGAGCAACTCCCCGACCTGCCCGGTTTGATGAGAATTGCGTCGCGACCACGATGGATGTCAGTGCAAGTGCCGCAACTCGCAGGTGCACACATTGGCAGCAGACGACGAATTGCGACGAGACTCTGATGATTCCGTGAATCGGCCTGGCGACGGAGATCAGCGGGAGTCTTAGTCGAGCCGCGACTCAAGAGCTATTAGGGCGCGAACAAAGACTGTTGTGCAGCACCGCGACAAAACGGACCGGGATTGGCAGGTTCGAGGTCATCATTAGCGTGATGTGCGCCGCTGCATTTAGGCGCTTGTTTGTATGTCAACGCGCATAACTTGCTAAATCGCTCAATTAGCGACGTCGACAATCTGGGCGACAGAGATTATTTGCACTGGGTGAGAGAAATCCGACACTCGTGACAGATAGCAGAGAGAACCGCGCCTTCTATTGCGCGAAAGCCAAATAGGCATGACATGCCGGCGTTCGGGAGGACAAGTTGAACTCTATTCGACTAATCGGCGCGTTGCTAAGTGCGTTCCTTTTCGGTGCTGTCAGCGCCGCTGAGACAATCAACTATCAATACGACGCTCTTGGTCGATTGATATCGGAGACGAAGTCGGACGGCGTGCAGACGTCCTACACGCTCGACGCGGCCGGCAATCGCGTGCAGGTTGCGACCAGCGGACCTCCGGGCATTCCTCCGTCGATCAATGTTCCGTCCAGCTCTTCCGGCAGCTACACCATCAGTTGGGGTGCCTCGACTTCCGGTGTGGTAACGGCATACGAACTATATGAGTCAACCGCCGCCAGCTTCTCTCCGCAGACTCTTGCTTACAGCGGCACGGGGACGTCACGTGCGGTATCTGGCAAGCCGAATGGGACTTACTACTACCGCGTGCGTGCCTGCAATGGCGCCGCATGCAGCGGATATCGTGCCGGTGCGAATCCGGTCACCGTTCTGTTTGTCCCCAGCATGCCACCGTCGATTTCTGTCCCATCCACTTCCCTTGGTAGTTACACCATCGGTTGGGGGGCTTCGACTTCGGGAGGTGTGACGGCATACGAATTGTATGAATCCGCGGCTGCCAGTTTCTCTCCGCAGACTCTTGCTTACAGCGGCACGGGGACGTCACTTGCCGTATCTGGCAAGCCGAACGGGACTTACTACTACCGCGTGCGTGCCTGCAGTGGCAGCACTTGCAGTGGTTATCTCGCCGGTGCGAATCCAGTCGCCGTACAAATGCCGAGCGCGCCGCCGTCGATCACCGTTCCGGCCACCTCCACCGGCAGCTACAGCATCAGTTGGAGCGCCTCGACTTCGGGCGTGGTAACGGCATACGAACTATACGAGTCGACCGTCGCCGGCTTCTCCCCACAGACTCTTGCTTACAGCGGCACGGGGACGTCACTGGCCGTATCGAGCAAGCCAAACGGGACCTACTACTACCGCGTGCGCGCCTGCAACGGCAGCACTTGCACTGGGTATCTCGCAGGCGCGAATCCCGTGGTGGTGCAGACTCCGGTTGCTCTGACGCTCGACGATGCCTCGGCATACGGCGAGGCATCGCTCGGCACGATGAGTGTCTCGTACGGGCTAGCGAGCAATGGCGTCGTGATGTTCGGCGCGAGCGGCAATGTCAGCCTCACCCAACCGGCACATCCTTACTGGATCACGCCACAGTCGGGCATGAATCTGTACCAAGCCAAAGCGACCAGCGGATGTCCCTTCAAGAACGGTACGTATGGCACCTGGCAGGCTCTGGGCGCCGGCTCCACCCCGACCTGGGGAGTGAGCCTGACGCCTAACAAGACCGCGATATGTGCGATTACGGTTCAGATCAGCGCCATCGCGAATCCCAGTGTCATCCTCGACAGCGCAACGATCAATCTAGAGCTATACACGGTTCCATGAAAGAGCAGGCGATCGGATACCAATGCGACGGGCGGCCGGCCGAGCGGCGTGCAATCTCGTGAGGCGCACATGATGAGAATCTCGAACAAGGTGGCACGTTGTCTTGCTACTTCCTACTGCCGCTGCAAGGCAACCGATGGTGCGAGCACCGTAGTACCTGGCCCGCGAGACTGGCTATTCACAAGCAAGAAAGTAAATGAGCATCGCAGTTGGCTAACAGGACGAGCCGTCGGGAGACTTGAACATGCTTATTAAACGTTTCGCGATTCTGCGGCCCGAACTGCTGCTTTTGTTGCTGATTGGGGCGCCGTGCCTCGCTCAAATTAGTTCGGATGCACCAGCCCCTCGCGTAGTTTTCACCGACGACATGGGAGTGGACCTGAGATCGGGTGAGCTAGCGAAGGCCGGAACAGTCCTGACGATCGGATTGAAAGGCTCGCCCGCTCTCTCTTACGCTGGATTTGCTTTCAGCGGCGCGGGCGATCGGGGAACGCCGCGCGGCGGAGGTGTCTACAAGGAATGCCGCAACGGAAGCACCGCACATCCTTGTCCCACCATTTGGCGCCACTTTAAATTCGGGCAACGTGTGGAGTACGAAGCTGGATTGGCAACTCAGACCACTATTGACGGATCCGCTTGGGCCGAGACCGCCACGACCTTCACGCTGACGCGGAGTGACGGGACCCTTTACACATTCACCAAGGCATTAGCAGATCCTAACTACATGTTCTCGGGGTGGCCGGAGCTCGCCAAACTAACCTCGATCGTGTACCCCAGTGGGGAATCCCTCACGTACGTTTACATTGGAACGGCTAACAACAAAATACGTTCCATCACTAGCTCAAGCGGCTACCAGGCCCATTTCGAATATTCCGCGCAGCCGGGTTGGCCGACCCGTGTCACGCTCATCAACTTAGCGGTGGACTACTGCGATCCAGCAGCCGTCAGTTGTTCAAATCTGACAGTCAACTGGCCGAAAGTAGGCGTATCGCCACCCGGTCAGTTACCACAGACGATGGTTGATACCGCAGGCCGGACGAGCAGTACGGGCGGTTGGCAACTTACGGGGCCGAACGTGACTACTCTCACGTACACGACGCCAGCCGGACGTTCCTTCACATTGACTTCCGCCAATCTTTGGGCGGGCTGCGTCGGTAAACCAGCTCTTGTCTACATTACGAGTTATCAGTCGGCAGCTGGCGTGTGGACTTACGCCCACCCTGACGCGAGCGCTTGTTCCGGGTTGGTAGGGTCAACGACATCTACAAATCCTGCAGGTGGAGTCCTGCGGCTAGGTGGCGGGGGCTTGACAGATGCTCTAGGTCGCATAACTACGTACATTCTTGGAACGACTGATGCCAACTACGCTACGGGTAGTCCCGAGGAGGACGGCTTGGGGGGCATTGTGTATCCCGAAACAAACCGGCTCGACTATTCTTTCGACAGCCGCCACAACCAAATCCAAGCGAAGGCGACCGCCAAATCCGGCTCATCCCTGACGGCGATCATCTCGAGTGCGAACTACCCTTCTTCGTGCACACCAGCCACCGCGAAAACCTGCAACAAGCCAACGTACACGATAGACAGCCTGAACAGACGAACTGACTTCACTTGGGACACTGCCCACGGAGGGATGCTGACCAAGACTTTGCCCGCGCCAGTTGCGGGTGCGATTCGCCCGCAGACGCGTTACACCTATCAGCAGCTTTCCGCACAGTACAAGAATGCGTCTGGCCAGCTCGTCGCCGGTCCGCCGATGTGGAGGTTGGTTTCCACATCGACCTGCCGCACCCAAGCAACGTGTGCGGGGACGCCGGACGAGGTTGTCACGACGATCTCCTACAACGGCAATCTTCTGCCGACTGTCGAGACCACTCGCGCTGGCGACTTTTCAGTTAGCTCGACGATCACCAAGACCTATGATTCGGTGGGCAATGTCATCGCCATAGACGGCCCGCTAGCCGGCAGCGCTGACACCACGCGCTTTGTCTACAACTTGGCGCGCGAGCTCGTGGCGACGATGAGCCCAGATCCCGATCAGGGAGGATCGCTCAACGTGCGGGTGACACGCACAACCTACGACAACGATGGTCTGGCCACGTTAGCCGAGCAGGGTACCGCGATCAACCAGTCCGATGCAGCGCTGGCTACGATGACGGTGATTCGTCAGACGAGCATCGTGTACGACTCCGCGGGGAGAAAGGTCAGAGAGAGCGTGAGCGCCGCCGGCGTCACGCAGTTAGTCACTCAGTTCAGCTACAACTTGGCCGGGCGACTCGAATGCACGGCCGTCCGCATGAATCCTGCGGCGTTCGGCTCCCTGCCAGCATCGGCATGCGCGCTAGGCACAGCGGGCATCCACGGTCCTGACCGCATCACGCGCGCAGTCTACGATGCGGCCGGCCAGGTGCTAAAGGTACAGAATGCGTACCTCACATCGCTGCAGATGGACTATTCGACCAGCACCTACAACCTGAATGGGACGCGCGCCAGCATCGCCGATGCCAAGAGCAATTTGACCACCTACCAATACGACGGATTCGATCGGCTTTCGAAGTCAATCTATCCCATGCCGGGCAGTGGCTCGACCCCCTCAAGCACTGATTACGAGCAGATCACCTACAACAACGGCTCACTCGTCGTGCAGCGGCGCCTGCGAGACGGGCAGCTAGTTAGCTATACGTATGATGCACTCGGCCGTAAGACCATGGTTAACTTGCCGGCGACATCCGGCAGCATGAACCCCGACGTTACCTATGCCTATGACAACCTCGGCGAGCTCACCAGTGCCACCGATACCGCCGGCGCGCAAATCTCCTACACGTATGACGGGCTCGGTCGGAAGTTGAGCGAAGGAAACGGTACTCGTACCCTATTATCACAGTACGACGCGGCCGGGCGCCGCACCAGACTGCAGTGGACCGATGGGTTTTTTGTTGGTTACGACTACCTCATCACCGGTGAGCTCAGCGCTGTCCGAGAGAATGGCGCTAGTTCAGGCCCTGGTGTGCTCGCGACATTCGGTTACGACGATTTGGGTCGGCGGCTCTCCATCACGCGCGGCAACGGCACCGTGTCGAGCTTCGCATATGATGCCCTTCGGCTAACTACGCTCACACAGGATCTCGCCGGCACCGCCTCCGACGCAACAATCGGTCTTGCTTACAATCCGGTAGGGCAAATTGTCACGCGAACCTTGAGCAATGATTCGTACTCGTTCCCGTCACCAGCGCCTAGCACGCGCAACTACACGTCGAATGGGCTTAACCAGTATTCGGAAATAAACGCAGGCACGCCGGTGAGCTACGGTTACGACGGGCGCGGCAATCTCTCGGCTGCGGGCTCGACGAGCAATGTCTACGACACACGTAACCTGCTCATGTCTTCAAGCGCCGGAGGTTCAAGCTTCACTTACGATCCGGCTGCACGATTACGCACGATCGCAGTCGAGGATCGCGTCCTCGACTACGACGGCGCCAATCTCGTCGCCGAGTACTCCGGCACCGGTCTGCTGATGCGGCGCTATGTCCACGGAACCGGCGTCGATGAACCTTTGGTGTGGTATGACGGCACCGGTACGACCGAGCGACGCTGGCTACATCCCGATCATCAAGGCTCGATCGTCGCGGTATCCAACGCCAGCGGGAATGCGTTGGCGATCAATCGATACGATTCGTATGGAAACCCCGCCGGCAACCTGGGGCGCTTTCAGTACACCGGGCAGACCTGGATCGCGGGAGCTTCTCTGTACAACTACAAGGCGAGGATGTATTCGCCGACGATTGGTCGATTCATGCAGGTCGATCCAATTGGCTTCAATGCCGAAATGAATGTGTATGGGTACGTGGGTAATGATCCGGTAAATCGGGTGGATCCATTCGGAATGAGTGACAGCGCTGCACTCAAGTCGCTTTTTGGTTCGGAAGCAACCAGATACTTCTGGCAGGCGATGCAAGAACAAGATGAGGCGAACAAGCGCAATGAAACCGTGGCGCAAATGCGCGAACGCAAGAAACGCGAATATGAGGAGAAGCAGCCGCACCCGGTTAAAGATGCGGTTTGCAGCGCTGGTAGTGAAGCCCCCGCAGCGAGCGAGGCCGTCGATGTTGCAGGTTCAGCCTCGAAAATATTAGCGCCAGCTATCCCACTCGCTGCGGGGGCCGCGCTTCACTCACCTTATTCCACAGCGATAAATTATGCGGCATCTGAGGCGCAGGGTGTCGTGAAAGTTCTAGGTAAGGGCGGTGAATTAGCATCTGCGATCAACATCATCGGCCACGCTGCAAATGGCGATCTTGTTGAGGCCTCATTTGCGGCGGTCGATAGCATTGTGTACAGGGGACTTGCCAAAATGGCGGCAGCTGGAGCGGCTGAATCTCTCGGAGCTTCAGTCGCTTTGTCTGCTGGGATCGCAACGTCGTACTATGGGGCTGGCGGGAGCATGGGTCTCGCCCAAGCGGCGCTATGCGGAGAATAGATTTGCGGCTCAAATGATTTCTCTCATCGACAAGATTTTCATCATCGCATTTGCGCGAGAACGCAGGAAATCGGGGGTTGGCATGCTCGAATCTGCATGGCGGCGCTCGACCAATGTTGTCTATAGCTATCTCGGCTTCTTTGTGGTTTCCATTGCGGGCCTTATCGTCGTCACAAAGAAAATTGTCGCGAGTAGAGGGGGAGCAGCTGCGCTCATCGATGTGAAAGGAACAAGCACAGCGGTATTTGTCTTGACCGTGATATCTATGTTCGTGCTCGACAGACACTTCAAGAAATACTTGGCGAGCCCACCAGACCTGCCGTCGCAAGAGTTGCCAAGCGATCGGCGTTTCTTGTTTTGGACAAGGCTTATCTCTTTCGGAAGTTTCGCTCTGGCGTGCAGTGTGGCGGTCATCGTCGGGAAAACGTCAACAGAATAAGATCGGGTTCGATTTTCACAGCTTTTCGACAAATAGGGTGTCGCGCCAGCACCACCGATCATTCATCCTGAATGCTGATGAGAATCCGCTGTTGCGTGGATATGCCGATGAACTACGACGGTCCGTCCATCCCGCCTCGATATGCACTTTCCCTAGTGCTGGCAGGACTGGAGCTGTCGGGGAGGGAGCCCCCGGCAGCTCCGAATTTCAGACCCAGCGGCGCACAGCAGCGACCGTGTCCGCGGGGCTCGAGTTGAAGCACAACTTCGCGCCCGGTGCCTGCGCGTGCACGAGGTTGAGCAATTTTTCGAACAGGATGAGCTGCGCCGGCGCGCGCAAGCCGGCGCCGAACATCACGCAATCGAAGCCGCGCGATTTCAAGGCGCGTTCGGTGGCTTCCACCGCGGTCTCGCCCCGGTCGACGAGGCAGTTCAGCACCTCGTAGCCCGCCGCATGCACGCGGTCGAGTTGCGCCTCGATGAACGCACGCACCTCTGCGGGCGTGAAGCCTGTGATCTCCTTGGGATCGACGTATGCGGGGTCGAGACCCAGCTCGAGCACACTTGCCATGTTTCCTCTGGCCCGTCAGCCAGGCGGCGAGATGAAGATCTCGTTGTTGTCGATATCCAGGATTTCGATCACCGGCATTCCCCAATGTGTTTCGCGGATGGGAATCTTGCGCTTCTCGATGTCCGCGCGCAGCGAGCGCATCTGTTCGTCGTCCAGGGAGATGAACACCCGGCCCCGGCCGGCCTTATCGGCGTCCTGTGCGAGGATAAGTTCGAAGCCGTCGCGGCGCACCTGGCAGACGAACGTGCGGCCGTCGACCTCATGATTCCAGTCGGGCGAGAAGCCGAGTTTTTCGATGAAGAACGCCAGTGCGTCTTGTGCGTCCTTCACGAAGAAGACAGGTCGTGCGTACCAGTGTTTCATGGGGCTATCTTCATTGGGGAATGGCCATTGGTTAGAGCGTGATATGTCCACCGGAGCGGGCGCCTGTCAACCCGGGCCGGGCGTCCGGCGTACCGGCCGGCGCATTCGGCCGCCGGCGTTGACGGGTCCGGGCGCCCGTGTTGAAGTCGCCGCACAACAAGAAGAACTGCGCATGAAAAAGACCGAAGATCTCTACGCGGACATCAAGCCCGATCTTGGCGCCATCGCCGATCCGCTGATCGAATTGTCGGGTCGATTCCTGCGCGAGCGGGGGAACTTCCTGCCGCATGCCGCGGTGCTGACGCAGGAAGGGAAGGTCACGCTGGTCGGTGCCATGTGCAACACCTCCGATGGGATTGCATACCCGGAGTACATCAAGCCGCTGCTGCGCGATGGTCTCAAGTCCATGGCGCACGAGACCTCGCTCAAGGCGGTTGGTGTTGCCGAGAAAGTCACGGTCAATCAGAGCGGCGGCGTACCGGTCCGCGCCATCAAGGTGATGCTCGAGCACCGGCAGGGTGTCAGTGTCGCGTTCTACATGCCCTTCTCCAACGAAGACTCGGGCGCCCATGTCTTCGGCAAGACGTTCTCCGTGCCGGCGAATTCAGAGATCAACGCCTGGGAAGATGACTGAGCCCGGTCCATCGATGTCGAACAATGCCGTGCTCATCACCGGCGCGTCATCCGGAATCGGCGCAGGCCTCGCGCGGGAATTCGTGCGGCGTGGCATGCGCGTGGCCCTGGTTGCGCGGCGCGCCGACCAACTGGAATCGCTGGCCGCAGAGTTGCGACAGGCGGGTGGCGAGGCCAGCGCGCATCGCGGTGACGTCACGGTCGACGGTGACATCGCACGGGTGGTCGGCGAACTCGCCGCAAAGGGGATAACGCCGAACATCGTGATCGCGAATGCCGGCTTCGGCGTGGTGGGCAGGGCGCAGAGCCTCGAGCTCGCAGATTTCAAACGCCAGTTCGAAACCAATGTCTTCGGGGTGCTGCGCACGCTGCACGAAACGATTGCCGCTCTGCACGCCTCGCGCGGCCGGTTCGTCATCATGGGCAGCGTGTCGGGGTACATGTCGGTGCCGGGCGGCGCGCCCTATGCGATGAGCAAATTTGCCGTGCGCGCGCTGGCGGAATCGCTGCATGGCGATCTGCGCAGCGCGGGTGTCGGTTGCACCTTGATCACGCCGGGGTTCGTGGATTCGGACATCCGCCGTGTCGACAACCACGGTGGTTTGCATGCGCAGGTGAGCGATCCCATACCGGCGTGGTTGCGCATGAAGACCGCGAAGGCGGCACGCGTCATGGCACGCGGCATTCTGGCGGGCAAGCGCGAGGTGATGATCACGTTCCACGGCAAGGTCATCGTTCTCATGGCGCGACATTTGCCGCGCCTCACGCGTTTCCTGCTGGTGCGCGCGAACCGTGGCTCGCGGCCGGAGCCGCGGCCGCCCGCTAGTTAGCGGACGGAATCTCCGCCATCGAGAGGTAGACCGCGCGACCGTGCTCGCGGGCGATCGCCATCATTTCGTCTGCGCCGGCTGAAGCGCCCCCGATGCGCAGTACGCCGTCACACCGCTCGACCACGCGGCGCGAAATCGGCTGGAAGATCTCATTGAAAATGGAATCGCCGACCATTTTCGACCCGGCGTGTTCGATGAGCGGCAGCGCATACCATTCGCCCAGTACGGGCAGGTGGCCCAGGCGAAAAAGCGCGAGCGACGCGTCCAGCATCGCGTCGACGTTTTTCTGAATGAGCACCGGATCGTCATTGGTGCCGGATCGATAGGGGCCGGCAACGAGAATCATCAATGCGGGCATGTGAATATTTCCCCGTCAATGAGCCGCATCGGCGCGCGACATTTCACGGCCGGCGAAGAAGGTGTGCGCCACGCGCGTCTTGCGCGCCGTGTCTGCCGCTGTTTCCTTCGTAAGGGTGCCGTCGAGCACGATGACGTCGGCCGCCTTGCCGACAACCAGTGAACCGATTTCCGCGTCCCGGCCAATGAGACGCGCGGCATTGATCGTGTAGGCGGTGAGCATTTCGTCGAGCGTCAGTGCTTCCTTCACATTGAGAGGGCCGCGCTCGGGCTTTTCTGGATTCGTGCGCGACATGGCGGTGGCGATGGCTGCGAACGGATTGAAGGAGCTCACGTCCCAGTCGCTGCCGCCTGCAATGACGGTGTGGTGATCGGCGAGCGAACGCGCCGGATACTGGCGCGCCATGCGCTCAGGCCCAAGCCATGGCGTGAGCGCCTCGATGCTGTAGTTGTCGGGCTGCGCCCACAGCAGTTGCAGGGACACGGGCACGTCCAGGGCCGCGAAGCGCGGCAGGTCGGCTGCATCGATCAGTTGCAGGTGCGCGATGCTGTAGAGCCGCTTCGAGCCGGCGGCACGCGCGACGCCGAGCGCGTCGAGCGCCTCGCGCACTGCGGAATCGCCAATCGCATGGATGTGCACGTTGAAGCCGTCGGCATCGGCCTGCTTGATGAATGCCGCCATGGCATCGGACGCGAGATACAACTTGCCCTTGCTCGTGCCCGGGCGACCATCGGCATTGTTGTAGGGTTCGAGCAGTGCGGCGGTCTGTGTCGGAAATTCCATCGCGCCATCGGCGAATAGTTTGATGAAATCGGCGCGCAGCAGTGGGTCGTTACCCACCTGGGTGCGCAGCCCTTTGAGACGCGCGAATTCCGCCGGCGTATTGGCGCCGCCGCTCTCGAGGGCGATGGTGACGCGCGCCGTAAGTTGTTTGAGCCGAGCGAGCTCGGCGTAGGCGGCGACGGTCTCCGCGTCGGTGTTCGCCTCGAGATACGAGGTAATGCCGGCTGCATGCAGTTGCGGCAGGATCCAGCGCAGTTTTTCCAGGCGTTTTGCAGGCGTGGGCTGATCCATCGCGGAGCTGATCAGCCCGACCGCGCCGTCGACGAGAAAGCCGGTTGCTTCGCCGCGGGCATCGCGTTCGATGCGGCCGTCGTCCGGGTTCGGTGTCTTGCGCGTGATTTTCGCAAGTTCGAGCGCGCGCGAGTTCACCCAGCCGGAGTGGCCGTCCGAGCTCCACAGAAACAGCGGCCGGTCGCGCACGATGGCGTCGAGCTCCCGGCGGTTTGCCTTGAATCCCGCGGCGTTTACGTCAGTAACGATGAGCCACTTCGAGTCTTTGTCGTTTGCGAAACAGGCCTTGATCTTGTCCGCGGCCTGCTCGATGGTGAGCTGATCGTCCTCGAGACTGCAACCGCCGCGCGCCAGTGCACCCTCGGCAACGTGAATATGGCTGTCGATGAGCCCCGGCAGCACGGTTGCGCCCGCGGTATCGACCACCTGCGTGTTGCCGCCTATCCACTTCCGTGCGCCGGCGTCGTCGCCGACGAAGGCGATGCGTTCACCCGCTATTGCCAGCGCCGTTGCGTTCGGCCGGGTGGAGTCCATCGTGCGCACGTCACCGTGCAGGATGACCACATCCGCGTTCGGGTGGGGTGGTTTGGAATCGCAGGCGCACAGAACGGCGCCGATCAACAACGCTAGCGCGGGTTTTTTCATGGCGCGACACTAGCATGCACCGCAACATGTCGCCGTTCGCCCACGGGGGTGTCGTCCTACGGAACCTGTGGCAAGGGTGAGTCGAATCTCGCGTCCGATTGCCTCAGTTTCGCAGCGGCGGGCCCGGTGTCCCGCGCCCCGAAGGGATCCATGCATGTTGCGAGTGCTTCAAGCAGGCCGCGGTCTGGCGGCGATCAGTGTTGCCGCGTTCCACCTGTCGGTGTTGATGAGTCTCGATCGCTACGGCGGCGAGGCAGTGTTTCGCGAGTACACGCGCCA
>DATHJZ010000230.1:0-7007 GCA_035286365.1 Steroidobacteraceae bacterium
GGATGCATTGTCGAGCAGGTTGCGCGTCTGTAGATAGTCCATCCACTCCTGGTCCGCCGATACGAACACATCGGCCGCGGCGCCGCTTTCGATCTGACGCGCCAGTGCTGAGCTCGCGGCGAAGGAAAGTTTGACCGTCACACCCGCTTCCTTTTCGAACGCCGGTGAAAGTTCGCCGAGGACGTTCGTCAGCGACGCGGCGGCGAACACCAGCAGTTCGGGCTTCTTCGTTTCCTGCGCTGCGGCGGGAGAGGACGCCGTGAATGCGAGCAGGACGGCGCACAGGAGCGCGGAGACATTTTTCGGTGACATGGGGCGGGGTTCCATTCGCGCGGGTTGAGGCAGTCGTTATAGCGTCGCGCGGAGCGAGTGTCGATTGCAGTTTGGATTCGACTTGTGGAACATCTTTGCCATGAATGACACGACACAGATGGACGCGGAGAAAGTCGGCCCGAACTACGTCCGCGAACAGATGTACGTGGCGCGGCAGCTGACTTTCGACGCGATCAACGACATCGCGCGGCAGATCCAACCCGGTATGAGCGAGGAGGAGGGCGTGGCGCTTGCGAAGGCTACGCTCAAGCAATCCGGCCTCTTGCGCGGCTGGCATGCCGTTTATGTACGCTTCGGCCGCAACACGGTGCTCGACTACTACGATCCTTCCGAGCCGGGCGTAGTGCTCGCCGAGAACGACATTTTCTTCATCGATATCGGCCCGGTGTGGCAGAAGTGGGAAGGTGACGGTGGCGACACCTTCGTCGTTGGCACCGATGCGCAGATGCATCGTGCGAAGCGAGACGTGCGGATTTTGTTCGAACGCGTGCAGAACAAATGGCGCGCGGATTCGCTCACCGGCGCGGCGCTCTACGGTTACGCGGATGCGCAGGCGCGCGAGCTCGGCTGGCAGCTCAACCTGAAAGTCGCCGGTCACCGGCTCGGGGACTTCCCGCACAAGGCACAGCACTCGGGCAATCTCGCGGCAACGAATTTCACGCCGACCTCGGACCTGTGGGTGCTCGAGATGCAGATAAGGCATCCCGAGCGACCGTTTGGCGCGTTCTACGAAGATCTGCTGCTCGAATCGCCGCCGCCTGCAATTTCGACAGATTGATCATCTTCGGTTGAATGAATTCCTCGAGGCCTTCCACGTGCCACCAGGAGCACGAGCGCGCGACCGGGATCGCCGGACTAGAAGCGCCCGCTGAGCGCGTAACGCGCCGACAGTTCAATCTTGGATTCGGTGGCGAGCGATGGCTCGCCGAGCATTTCGACGCGGGCCGGCACGTCGCTGCGCACGCGCAGCCACTCGAGCGCAAAGCGCCAGTGATCGCCGTTTTCATATGAGTACGCCAGCGCCCAGGCGTGGCCAGTTTCACTGACGGCGGCGTCGGGATCGCCCTGGAACCCTACCTCGAAACGGTCGTAGCGCGCGGCGAGCAGGTGCGCGCCGAAACGCCGCGCCACCAGCGCGGACTGCGAATCGAATTCCCAGGTGAGCCAGGTGAACGGCACGATGATCGTGTGGCCGTCGAGCGCCTGCAGCAGCACGGTCCAGTCGCTCGAGGTTTCGATGCGCAACGCGACGGCGTCAAACTCCGTATACCAGGCAAAGTCGCGGATGGCCGGTGCCTCGACGCGCGGATCGCCACGATTGTCGTAGTGCAGGACCTGGAGCACCGCGCGATCCAGGTAACGTGCTTGCGCGCCGACGTAGTAGCCAGCCCGATCGTCGATCTCGTGGAACAGTTCTTTCTTGGCGAACTCGGGGTTGTCCTGCGGCGCGCCGACGCGGCCGAACAAGGTCGTCTGGCGATCGTGGAATGCAAAGCCATGCGCGCTCAGCATCGTTCCGGCGGGGTCGTTCCAGCCATACACGGCGGCCGTCAATTGCAGATCGAAATCGTGACCGGTGCGCGTTCCTAACCACTCGAACTGGCCCTCGATGCCGACGGTGCGGATCTCCTCGCCGATCCAGCTGCTGATCGCCGATGGCGTGATGGTGTACGGCGTCTCCCAGCCGCGCGCGCGATTCTCGAGCGACATCGGTGGATAGAACGCGCCGAGACGAACGCGTGAACGCAGTCCGGCGCGCGGATACGGCCGGTATTCGAGATACGCTTCGGTGAGATCGATGGGATTCTTGTCATCGGCATCCCACACCGAGGCTTCGACGTGCGCGGAGAACACTTCGCCGAGCGGCTGGTCCAGCGCCGCGCGCACCCGGCCGAGTTGTATTCCCTCGTGATCGGCGTCGAAGCGCAGCTTCCCCTGGCCATTGTCGAGGAAGGATTCGCGCCCATCGGAGCTCACCGCGCGCAGGTCGAGCGCCAGTTCCCAGTCGGCCGAGTGCGCGGCGGCGCTCAGGGCGAGCGCGCCCGTGAGCAGCGCCGCCTTGTTGGTCAGTAGTCCCATGAGTGCGGACGTCCAGAGAGCGGCGCGGGCTTCAAGGCCTTCGTGAGACGGAACTGAACCGGTGTGCGGCCTGCGCCGGCCTCGACGACGCGCTCCAGGTCCTGCGGTTCATTGAGGAGCGGGTGCCACACGCGCAGGCGATAACGCGCCGGCGGTACTTCGGGCGCGAGCCATTCACCTTTCTGGCCGGTACGGCCGAAAAACTGTGCCGACGTCACGACGATGTACGACAACATGTTGTCGTGGATATTGCAGCCCATCGTCACGATGCCGGGTTGATCGAATGAAACGGGTGGATAGGGCTTGCCGCGATACAGCGGCAGCTGGAACGAGCGCGCGCTCGAAAACGAATAGACCTGGTGGCTGACCGCATCGCTGTTTGGAAACTGCACGGTCGAGTGCACCGGAATCACCAGCACGTCCGGCACGAATGCGAGGTTGACCTGGTCCATGATGCCCTGCACCGCGGGTGCGGGCGCCGCGGCTGGCGACTCCGCTTCCGCGCTCACGACGGCGCCCGCCAGCGGCGTGCCATCGCGCTTCAGCACGGTGACCGATAGCGGCGCTGCAAACACGGGCGCGCAAATCGCAAGCGCGGCCAGGAGAGCCACGCGCATCCGCCTATCTTTGGGTGTTCGACACTCGCGCGACATTTCGCTCCCTGAGCCGCCCGACGCGAGCAGCGCCGGCGAACACCCGCATTGCAACCCATGTCACTGGTGGAAACCCGAACCCACCTCTCGCAACATAACGCGGCGACTTCCGCCGACAACAAAGTGTGAAGTCCGTCGCACTCGCGCCGCCGCCAGAATCTCGCGACTCCCAGCCAACAGACGAGCGAGCCGAGCCCCTCCGGTCTGGCGACTCCCAGCAAATGATGAGAGGGGCGAGGACGGGTAGTCAGACGAGCGCGCGGAGTGTACGCAACGTGCGTCCCGGCTTCCGCCAAGACGGGACTGCTAACCGCCGCTACACGCCAAAGGCACGAAGCCGCCGTGGCGGGGCATCCCACCGAACAATTTCTGCGCAGGGTTTTGGTGCCGAACGTTGCTCTGACGGCGGCGGGCACGGCTCTGCAGGGGAACCAATCGACTCAAAGGCGGAAACGGGATCACGTTGCGTGCGATCCGCGCGCCCCTCTAACTACGCGTCCTTATCTCTCTCAATCAGCGCATACGCCGAGTGATTGTGGATAGACTCAAAATTCTCCGACTCCACCACATACGAAGCAATTCGCGGCTCATCGTTCAACCGCACAGCCACGTCGCGCACCATGTCTTCGACGAACTTCGGGTTGTCGTAGGCGCGCTCGGTCACGTATTTCTCGTCCGGGCGCTTGAGGATGCCGTACAGCTCGCACGAGGCTTCGCTCTCGGCGATCTCGATGAGCTCCTCGATCCACATGTGCTCGCGCAGCTTGGCGTTGATCGTGATGTGCGAACGCTGGTTGTGGGCGCCGCGTTCGGAGATCTTCTTCGAGCAGGGGCACAGGCTCGTGACCGGCACCACCACGCGCACCCACATCTCGGTGACGTCTTTCACGCGCTTGCCGACCAGCGTCGCGTGATAGTCCATGTAGCTTTCCACGCCCGACACCGGCGCTTTTTTCATCACGAAGTAGGGGAACGACATCTCGATGTGCCCCGAATCCGCCTCGAGCCGCTCGGTCATTTCCGCCAGCAGGCTGCCAAACGATTCAACCGAGATCTCGCGTTCGCGATGCAGGATCTCGACGAAGCGCGACATGTGCGTGCCTTTGAAGTTGTGGGGCAGGTTCACATACATGTTGAAGTTTGCGACCGTGTGCTGCTCGCCAGCGGAGCGGTCCTTGACCTTCACGGGATGATTGATGTCCTTGATGCCGACCTGGTTGATCGGAATCTGCCGCGTATCGGCGCGGCTCTGCACGTCTTCGACGGTCAGAACACAAGGTTGGGGAGCAACGGCGGGTTTCATGTGAGGGCCTGGGGTAAATAACGCCCGCACAGTTTGCGGGCTTTCGCAGATCGTTCAACCCCTCAAATGGGAGAAGGGACCAGTTTTGCGCGCCAGGCGACCTGATTCGCCTGTTTATGTCCCGGAAAGCGCGCGTCCCGCGGTCAGCGGCCGCCACCAGCGTTCGACTGCGGCGCTGAGGCTGGCCTGGTCGAGCTCGGCCTCGACGAGGCAGTCCTCGCGCGAACCGTGTTCGATGAATCGATCGGGAATGCCGAGCGTGAGTGTTGGCAGCGCGTTGGCGCAATTGGCGAGCAACTCGATCACCGCGGATCCGGCGCCACCCGCGACGGCGTTTTCCTCGATGGTGATGAGCGCGCGATGCTTCGCGGCGAGGCGCAACACGAGTTCTTCGTCGAGCGGTTTCACGAAGCGCATGTTCACGACGGTGGCATCGAGACGCTCGCCGATGATTTCCGCCGTTTTGACCAGGGCACCGAATGCCAGCAGCAGCAGCCCACTCTGACCTTCGCGGCGCACTTCGGCCTTGCCGATCGGCAGCGCGGTCATCTCGGCGACGAGCGGAACTCCCGGGCCCTGGCCACGCGGATAACGCACGGCCGCGGGACCCGCGAGCGTGGTTGCGGTGTAGAGCATCTGCCGGCATTCGTTCTCGTCGGCCGGCGCCATGACGGTGAGATTCGGGATGCAGCGCAGGAAGGAATAGTCGTAGCTGCCCTGGTGCGTAGCGCCGTCGCCGCCGACCAGGCCCGCCCGATCGAGTGCGAACACCACGGGGAGATTCTGCAGCGCGACGTCGTGGATCAATTGATCGTAGGCGCGCTGCAGGAACGTGGAGTAGATAGCCACGACGGGCTTGAGCCCCTCGCAGGCGAGGCCGGCCGCGAACGTGACGGCATGCTGCTCGGCGATGGCGACATCGAAATAGCGCTGCGGGAATTTCTTCGAGTACTCGACCAGCCCCGAACCCTCGCGCATCGCGGGCGTGATGGCGACGATGCGTTCGTCACGCGCGGCCATGTCGCACAGCCACTGGCCGAAGATCTGCGAGTAGGTGGGCCCGGCGGCTTTTTCCTTGAAGATGGTGCCGGTCACCGGATCGAACGGACCCGGCCCGTGCCACTTGATCGGATCTTTTTCCGCCGGGTCGTAGCCCTTGCCCTTCCTGGTGACGACGTGCAGCAGCTGCGGGCCTTTCAACGCGCGCGTATTGCGCAGCGTGGCCACCAGTTCCTTGATGTCGTGCCCGTCCATGGGGCCCAGGTAGTTGAAGCCGAGCTCTTCGAATATCGTGCCGGGCAACACCATGCCCTTCATCATTTCTTCGGAGCGGCGCGCCAGTTCCCACATCGTCGGCATCTGCTTGAGGATCTTCTTGCCGCCGGAACGCAGGGTGGAATACATGCGGCCCGACAGGACCTTGGTGAAATAGTTGGACAGCGCACCGACGTTCTCGGAAATAGACATGTCGTTGTCGTTGAGGATCACCAGCAGGTTGGTCTTGCGGGCGCCGGCATTGAGCAGCGCCTCCCAGGCCATGCCCGCCGTGATCGCACCGTCGCCAATGATGGCGACCACCTTGCGGTCATCGTGGTTCAGCTCGGCCGCGACTGCCATCCCCAACGCGGCGCTGATCGACGTGCTCGAGTGGCCCACGCCGAAGGTGTCGTATTCGCTCTCGGCGCGCGCCGGGAAGGGCGCCAGCCCGCCGCTTTGCTTGATGGTGTCGAGCCGGTCGCGCCGCCCGGTCAGCACCTTGTGTGGATAGGCCTGGTGGCCGACGTCCCACACCAGCCGATCGCGCGGCGTATCGAACACGTAGTGCAGGGCGACGGTGAGCTCGACTGTTCCGAGCCCCGCGGCGAAGTGGCCGCCGCGCGTCGCGACGCTGCGGATCAGATAGTCGCGCAGTTCCTTGCAGACATCGCCGAGCCGGTTTTCCGCGAGCGCACGCAGGTCGGCGGGCTGATTCAGCGCATTCAACAGGGGGAAGACTTCCGGGACATCAGGCATCGCGACGGCAAGTTTACACGCGCCGCGAGCGTGCCAATCGTTCAGTTGGCGCGCGCGACGAGGAAATGTGCGAACTCGCGCAAGTGCGCGCAGCGTTCGCCCAGCGGCTCGAGTGCCGCAATAGCGCGATCGCGGCGCAATTGCGCCTGCGCGCGCGCCTTCTCGAGACCGAGCACGGAAGGATAGGTCGGCTTGACCCGACCGGCGTCTGCGCCGGCGCGTTTGCCGAGCGTTGCAGTGGTGCCTTCGACGTCGAGGATGTCGTCCTGGATTTGGAACGCGAGTCCGATCTCCGCGCCGAATTCCGCGAGTGCAGCGCGCTCCGCAGCATGCTGCACCCCTGCGCAGATGGCACCGAGCAGCACACTCGCCTGGATCAGCGCACCGGTTTTCTGACGATGCATGCGTTCGAGCGCGACTTCGTCGATCGGCCTTTTGACGGCTTCCAGGTCGATGGCCTGACCGCCGGCCATGCCGCGCGTCCCGATGGCATCCGCCAGCACGCGCAGCATTTCCAGGCGTGCCGCTGCCGCAATGTGCGCCGGTGCCTGCGTCAGAATTTCGAAGGCGCGGGCTTGCAACGCATCGCCAGTCAGGATGGCCGTGGCCTCATCGAACGCGCGATG
>DATHJZ010000231.1:0-16783 GCA_035286365.1 Steroidobacteraceae bacterium
GAGTCCGAAGAGATCGGCATCGTCGGAGTCGGCGAAGCGACGATTCCGCCGATCAAACAGTTCAACCAGGCGTTGGGCCTGGACGAATTCGAATTTCTCCGTCGAACCAAGGGCTCGTACAAGCTCGGCATTCAGTTCGTGGATTGGGTGGAGCCCGGCCGGCGGTATTTCCATCCATTCGGCACCTATGGGCGGTCCTTCGACTTCGGGCACCTGCTCTACTTCTGGAATCAGGCGCAGCGACAGGGCAGGGCTTCATCCAGCCTGGACGACTATTGCATGGCCTGGGCGGTGGCCGCGCAGGCACGGTTTGGACTTCCGCTGACCGATCCTCGCAGCCTGCTATCTACCTACGACTATGCGTATCACTTCGATGCGTCGCTCTACGCAGCGTTTTTGCGCGAGGTTTCCGAGCGTCGTGGTGTGCTACGCATCGAAGGCCGGATCGTTGCGAGCCGGCTGAACGGCGAGAGCGGCCATGTCGAGGCGCTCCAGTTGCAGGACGGGCGCGAAGTGCCGGGCGAACTGTTCATCGATTGCTCTGGATTTCGCGGGTTGTTGATCGAAGAGGCGCTCCATACCGGCTATGAAGACTGGACGCATTGGTTGCCCTGCGATCGCGCGGTGGCAGTGCCCTGCGAGAGCGCTGGCGATTTTCTGCCCTACACGCGCTCCACGGCACGAACGGCAGGCTGGCAATGGCGCATTCCCTTGCAACATCGCATCGGCAATGGATACGTTTTTTCATCGAACTACCTCGATGAGGCAGGCGCAGCTGCAACGCTGCTCGCCAACCTCGACGGCAAGGCACTGGCCGAGCCACGCACACTGCGATTCGTGACCGGTCGCCGGCGACTGATCTGGAATCGCAACGTGGTCGCCATCGGCTTGTCGAGCGGGTTTCTCGAGCCACTGGAATCGACCAGCCTGCATCTGATCCAGGCGAATATCCTCCGGCTGTTGGCCATGTTCCCCGACCGGAATTTCGACCCGACCGTGCGCGACGAATTCAATCGCATCGCCAACAGCGAACTGGAACGCGTTCGTGATTTTCTGATCCTGCACTATCATCTCAATCGGCGCAGCGAGGGCGAACTCTGGCGCTACTGCGCGAACATGTCGATACCAGACACATTGAGCGAGAGCATCGAGCATTTTCGTCGCAATGGTCGGTTCGTGCAGCGCGAGCACGAAGTGTTCGTCAGGGCATCGTGGCTGGCAGTACACGTCGGTCAGCTCAATCTGCCCGAGGCGTGCGACCAGCCTTTGCAAGCTCACGCGACTGATAGCGCGCAATGGCTGGAGAAGATGCGCGCCACTCTGCACGCGGAGGCGAGCCGGTTGCCGACACATCAGCAATACATCGAGAGTAACTGTCGCGCGGCTGCCTGAGCCGCGCTCGAGGAGAGTCCCGTGCTCGAACAGACTCACAAGGCGAATGAAGCCAACGCTCCCTATCGAAACAGGATCATTGAGGTCAAGCGCAAACTACGCGCGCAGATCCCGGACATGCCCAGGCGTTTTGCAGCGACGACGGCTCGCGTCGAAGCGCAGATCGAGCAGATAGTGCGCGAGCGGGCTTCCGGCATCACGCCGGTGCCGCAGGTGGAGTTCAGTCAGCTCGATCGCGTAACCGATGCCCAGAAGGATCATATTCGCCAGCGGGGCTGCCTCGTCATCCGCAATGTGTTTGATGACGCGCGCGTCGATTCCTGGAGCTCCCATCTGTCGGCGTATCTCGAGACTAATAACTACCTGGAGAAGCTGAAGAAGGGAGGCGCTGTCGACAATTACTTCAGCACTCTGGCCAGTGCCAAACCTCAAATATACGGCGTGTTCTGGTCACGGGCGCAGATGGAGGCGCGTACCGATCCTGAGATGGCCAGGGCTCAGGCTTTCCTGAACGGGCTCCGGCGCGCATCGGCGCCGAGCGGTCCGGTTTTCGATCCCGATCTGAATCTCATCTACGCAGACCGCGTCCGATTCCGCGAACCCGGCGATGCATCGCTCGGACTGTCGGCTCATGTCGATGCGGGATCCATCGATCGCTGGATCGATCCGGCTTACAACGGCACGGTGTATCGCCACGTCTTTGGCGGCGACCTGGAAAAGTACGACCCATTCGAGGCCTGGGGCCGTACCGAGATTCAGGAGATTCCATCACCAGCCGTGTGCCGCATGTTCCGGACGTTTCAAGGCTGGACGGCATTGACCAAGCAAGGTCCCAACGACGGAACACTTCAACTATTGCCGATTGCTGACGCGATGCCGTGGATGCTGCTGCGCGCGCTTCAGGACGATGTGCCGGAAGATGAACTGTGCGGCGCCGCTGCCTGTCGCGCGATGGTGATCGGGAAGGAGTATCACGCGCTTTTGCTGGAAGGCTACGGTTCCATCCCGCTCATGCAGCCGGGAGACGCTATCTTCTGGCATCCCGATGTACTTCATGGCGTCGAGGATGCGCACCGCGGAACCGGCTATTCGAGCGTCATGTATATCGCGCCGGCTCCCGATTGCGCCAAGAATCGCAAGTACGCAGAAATTCAAAAGGCCGCATTCGAAGCCGGGCTGTCAGCACCGGACTTTGCTCCGGACAACTTTGAAATCGATTTCAGCGGACGTTTCACGCGCACCGACTTGAGCCCGCTTGGACTGCGCGAGATGGGGTACTGAATTCGATCGATGACTCAAACTATGTCAGAGAAGAAGTTAGGAATAGGGATTCTGGGGTGCGGGCCTATCTCGCAATTCGCGCATCTCGAGTCGGTGCAGAAATCCCGCAATTCCGTCCTCACGGCGGTTTGCGATGCGGATGAAGGGCTCGCAAACCACTTTGGCAAATTCTACGACGCGAAGAATATCTATCTCGACTACGACCAGATGCTGGCCAATCCGGACGTCGACGCGATCATCATCGGCATCTCCGACGTCTTTCATGTTCCGGCTGCGTTGAAGGCGCTTGCCGCCGGAAAGCACGTGCTTTGCGAGAAGCCGATCGGCGTTGCAGTGGAAGAAGTGGAGGAGCTGGATGCCGCGGTCAGAAAGAGCGCAAGGATCTTGCAGATTGGCCACATGCTTCGCTTCGATCCGGGCATCGAATCAGCCAAAGAGTTCATCAGGGCCAGGATGGGGGAGATGCTGGCGCTGAAGGCATGGTACTGCGACAGCACGCATCGCTATTCGATGACGGATGCCGTTCAGCCACTCGCGCGCAAAGGCAGCAAGGTGCTGCGCCCCGATGGTGATCCGAAGGCGGACAAGCAACGCTATTACATGCTGTCTCACGGCAGTCATCTCGTGGATCTGGCGCGCTATCTCGGTGGCCCGATTCGCGCGGTGCAAGCGCGGCTCACCCAGCGCTTCGGAACACATTGCTGGTTCATCGACGTCGATTTCGAGAGCGGCGCGATCGGCCATCTCGATCTCACAATCGGCGTGCGCATGGACTGGCACGAAGGTTTCCAGATCTACGGCGAGAATGGCAGTGCCTCGGCTAAGATCCATAACCCCTGGTTCTACAAGTCGAGCGACGTCGAGCTATTCCATGAGGACAGTGCCACGACGACTCGAGTGCTTGGAGCAGACGGTCACTTCTACCGCCGACAGGTGGAGGGATTTGCGGACAGCGTTCTCCTGGGAGCGCCGATGCGCGGCGCCGACATAGCGGATGGTGTCGCATCCATCAAGACGATGGTGGCGATAGCCCAGTCCGTCGCTTCTGGGAAGAGTGTCGAGGTCGAGAGCGCGAAGGGAGCGCTGTAGTGGAGCTGGGCATTTTTTCCAGAACCTACCAGCCTATCGGGATAGACAGAATTTTTGCCCAAATCACGCAGGATGGCTTCCAGACTATTCAGTTCAATTTTTCGAGCGCAGGGCTGGCTTCCCTGCCGAAGGATTGGCCTGAAGCGACAATCAGGGAAGTGACGGCCAGCGCGACACGGAGCGGACTAACAATCTGTGCGCTGTCGGGAACCTATAACATGGCGCACCCCGATGTGGCCAAGCGAGAAGCGGACCGGATCGGCTTCGCGAACGTTGTGCGAGCCGCTCAATTCATGCAGGTGCCTCTGGTGACCCTTTGCACCGGATCGCGCGATGCAACGGACATGTGGAAGGCGCACCCGGACAATGGATCTCCAGAAGCCTGGGTTGCACTGCGAGGTGAGCTCGATTTCGCACTCGAGCTGGCTGAGCGTCATGGCGTTGCTCTCGGCGTCGAGCCGGAAACTGGCAACGTCGTCCGGGATGCAAAAAACGCGCGGCGGCTCCTGGATGAAATTGACAATCCTCAACTGAAGATTGTCATGGATGCGGGCAACCTCCTGCCGCCGGAGAGCCAGGCTCGGCAGCGCGAAGTCGTCGCAGAAGCCGTGGCACTCCTCGGTGCAGACCTGGCGCTGGTACACACGAAAGATGTGAGTTCGACCGGAGAGGCTGTCGCTGCGGGGCGTGGCGTAGTGGATTTCCATAGTTTTTTGAAGGCGATCGTGTCGACCAGTTATCGCGGTCCGCTGGTCAGCCACAGCTTTCCGGAAAAGGACGCGGCTTACGTCTGCGGCTTCTTGAGAGGCGTCCTCGCGGAAGTCATGTCATGACACGGGGCAGCTTCAAGACAGGTGACGGCTGCCTCGTCAACTACGTCGACGAAGGTGATGGCAGGCCTGTGCTATGGCAACACGGCCTGGGTGCGACGCAGGCGCAGGTCGCCGAGGTGTTTCCGGAATCTTCCCGGTTCCGTCGCATCACCATGGAATGCCGGGGCCATGCAGATTCGGAGCTGGGCGCGCCGGTTGGCTTGTCGATCCAGCAATTTGCAGATGATGCGGTAGTGCTGCTGGATCATCTGGGAGTGAGACGTGCGGTGGTCGGTGGCATCTCACTTGGCGCCGCGATCGCGCTTCGCCTGGCAGTCCATTATCCAGAGCGCGTCAGCGTGCTGATCATTGCGAGGCCGGCGTGGATCAGCGAAGCCGCGCCGGAACGCCTCAAGATCTATCTAGATGTCGCCGAACTACTGGCGCAATACGGTCCTGAGCAGGGCCTGGAGCGCCTCCAGGCTACCGAGGAGTATCGTTTGTTGATGAGGGAATCTCCGGACAATGCGGCGTCGATGCGGAGCTTCTTCCACCGTGACAATCCCGCGTCCACCGTGGCGCTTCTCAGTCGAATTCCAGCGCAGGGACCCGGAGTGACTCGCGAACAAATGTCTCGACTTGCACTGCCGACGCTGGTTATCGCCAACGAGGGCGACTATGTGCACTCGATTGCGACGGCGACGGCAGTGGCAGAGTTGATCCGCGGAGCTACGCTTAAGATAATTCCCTCCAAGAATTTCAACCGAGATGGCTACATAGAAGCCTTCAAGGCCGCACTGGACGAATTCCTTTCTGACCGCGAGTGAAGAGCCAGGCGGCCGACCGCGAGATCGACGACTTCATGACCGTCCCGCGCTCGCACCCAGGGTGACGAGAAGCTCGTCCAGTTGCGCGAACGTCTCGACCATCGCATCCGCCGCCCCGGTGCCGGCAGCGTCGAGAGCTTCCTTCGAGGGATAGAGCTCGTGCAGGACCAGCAGCGTCTTGCCACCTTTTTCCTCGAAGGTCACCGTGGTGACGGGCCCATCCTCACCACCTTCCTCATTGGTCCAGACGAGGCGCGAGTGCGGTGTCACTTCTAGGTACGTGCCGAAGAACGCCAAAGCATCGGGTTCGAACTCGAGACGGTACTTGCCCCCGACACGAACATCCATCTCACAGGAACGCAGGGACATGCCCATCGACTTCGGCACCCACCACCGCTTGAACAGCTCGGGCTTGGTCCACGCCTCGAACACAATGCGCGCCGGGCCGTTGAAGGTTCGCGTAGTGACTAGCTCACGCTCGGACTTCCGCTCCACCGTCGTGCGTTTGTTCACGGGCTCACTTTCTCTTCTTGCGTCCATCGACCTTCTCCTTCCGTTTCAATTCCTCGACAACCTTGTCCAGCTCGTCGAAGCGTGCGGCCCAGAGCTGGTGGTACCTCTCGATCCATGCCGCCTCTTCTGCAAGGCGGCACAGGCCGAGCCTGCAGGTCCGCACGCGCCCGACCTTCTCCGTGGCGACGAGCCCCGCCTGCTCCAGGATGCCGACATGCTTCTTCATGCCCGTGAGGGTCATGTGGAACTTCTCTGCAAGGTCCGTGATTGAAGCGTCTGCACGCCCGAGCTGCTCCAGAACGCCGCGTCGGGTGACGTCCGAGAGCGCGGCGAACGAGGCATCGAAGTGGGTCTGGGTATACTGAACCATGTGGTTCACTATGTAACACACGGATTTTCGGCATGCAAGGGAGGCGACTGCATTCGTTCGTATCAACCGGACAAGGTCACAATCTGCAAGAACTGAGTCAGCAACCCCTTTCCGACTATCTAGCGAGTGGCCGGACGTCGTTCACGAGATGGACGAGAACTTGCCCCGGCTCCTCCACCATCATCATGTGAGCGGAGTTCTCGAACCAGATGATCTGTTTCCGAGGTGCGCGCACACGCTTCAGCCAGGCAGCCGCAACATTGGATGGCGTCGTGAGGTCGTGCCGTCCCGCAAAGAGAATGATTGGGCAATGAAAGCGGGTGGTGTTTCTGTAGTCAAAGCGCATCACGTCCGCCCACAGAGGGCTCAGCGACAGATGCGAGCCTTTGTCCATCGCCTCGATATCCTCGGCCGTGTATTCGGGCGACAGATAGGCCAGATTCAAGTAATAGCCAAGCCCGTCGCGTCCGTTGCTGAGTCCGCCGAGGGCAACCACCCATTTTCGTTCCACCTCGAGTTTGTCGAGCGACAAAGTCCAATCTTCTTCGGGGTAGGGTGCCAGGGCGCGCAGCTCACTTGCGGCCTCCGCATTTCCCGCAGCCTCGGCGGCGCGAAATGTGAGTGCGTAGCTGGCGCGCTCGTTCTCCTTGCCGCTGATGATCTGCCCCATGCCGACGTATCCGAACAGCCATTCGGGGTGACGACTCGCGAGGTTCAGCCCTACGACGCTGCCCCATGAATGACCCAGCACGAAAATCTTTTCTTTCGCATATCGCTGCCGCAGATAGCGAACGACCTCGCCTGCGTCCTCGGTGATTCGTTCGAGCGAAAGCGTGGGTCCGATCGTCGCAGGATCGTTTGCGCCGAAGGACTTGCCGGCCCCACGTTGATCCCACTGGACCACCGTAAAGAAGTCTTCCCAACCGCTCTGAAATGCCCAGCTCGTGGGCATCTCGGGCGACGCCGGTCCCCCGTGAATCATGAGTAGCAGCGGGTTGCGCCGATCGCGGCCACGGACGGAAATCCACTGTTTGGTGTCCGCGACTGGAATCTCGAGAAGCTCCTCCACTCCATTTGCAGAGACGATCTTGCGCGCGTCGGCGATGATTGAAGTGACCTCGGCTCTCGCAAAGCTCTGACTCTCGCCCGTGCCTTGTTTCGAGGGGTCGGCAGCGGCAAACACGGCGGTTCCCGCGGTCCACGACAACGCGATTGCCGCGCGCACGAGTTTTTCAAGTTTCATTCACGCACCCAACACCAAGTCTGCGCAATGTTCGCTGGGTCATTCGACGTCACGCATCGCCGCGGCCGCGAATCCACTGCACCAGCTCGGCGAGCTTCGGACGGTTGCCGGCGCGCAGCATCGCCATCCGGAAGATCCGGCCAGCTGACCAAAGCAGCAGCAGCGCAGTCGCGATCATGAGCAGCATCGCGCCGACCAGCTCCAATATGGGTGGATCGGCCGCGGCCCGGTTCATCATCGTGAAGGGGGTGTAGAGCGGTATCCACGTCAGGATCGTCGCGAGGGTGCCATGCGGATCACGGTTGACGAAGACCATCGTGAACAAGGGCACCATCATGATCAGCATCAGCGGGCCCTGGAAGCTCTGAGCCTCCTTCATGTCGTTGCACAGCGCACCGATCGACAGGAAGAGTCCGGCGTAGATCAGGTAGCCGAGCAGGAAACACAGCACGAACATCGGAATGAGGCCCGATGCGACCACGGAATCGACTGCCGGCCCGATGACCTCGGCGCCGGCGCCATGATAAAGCTGCGCGGCTATCAAGACTGTCGCGAGCCAGGCGCCGATCATCGTCAGGCCGATCCCGGCGATGCCGAGCAGTTTGCCCATCATGATCTCGTTCGGCGTCACGGAGGAGAGCAGGACCTCGGCAATCCGGTTCGACTTCTCCTCGACGGTGTTGTTGAGCAACATCTGCATGACCGTGAAGATCGACATCCAGAGCAGATACACGAACGCCAGCGGCACGTTGCGGGCGATGCGGTCCGAGGTGCTGACGGTCTCCGTACCTGCCGCTTTGCCGGGATCGAATGTGCCGAGACGGGCGTACGTTGCCTCGATCTCACGGACCTTGGCGGCGTCGACGCCGCGCGCGACGTAGAGACGGCGGCGGGTCTCGGCGTTCAGCGCGCTGCGAATAAGTTCGGGAAGATCGTTGACGGCAAGGTTCGTCGACCAGTACTGGATCGCTTCTGTGCCGGTCCAGCGCGTGGCTCCGTCCACCGCGTCGGGTGCGATCACCAATGCGGCGAAGAGGGGCGCCTCTGTGCCGCCGACCGCGATGCGCCGCTCGCCGAGCAGATAGGGCCTGAGTCCCGCCAGGATCGCATCTGAGCTCGCGCCGGCGTCGATCTCCTTCGGCAACTCGGCGCGCACGAACAGGCGAGTCGGCTCCTTGAATTCAGGTGCGTTTCCCCGAAGTACGGGCCGGAGCCGTGGTAGATAGGCGTCCTTGCCACCGGCCGTGATGAAGGTGTCGACGGCAGTCTGGTACGTGGCAAGGTTCACCTCGGGTTGCTGCCCGGCGCGCAGGTTCTCCTGAACGTACTGCCCCAGCGCCTGGAGCACGGAGCGCTGGTACTCCCACTCGATGGAGCGCCCGATCGGTTCGGCGAACGCACTGGACTTGTCGACGACGACGAAATACCGCGACGGTTCCGAGTGGGCCAGCTTGGTCGAGACGGCGATGCTTACGCCCAAGAGCAGCGGTAGCGTGAAGATGCCGATCCAGAAGCCCTTCGTCTTGGCGTTCTCTGCGAATTCGCGCAGCGCGATCAGAAGCGTATATCTCACGCTGGTTCCTCATGAGCGCCGACGAGCGCCACGAAAGCATCGTGCAGGCTCGGCTCGGAGTGATCGAACCGGCGCAGCACGATGCCCGCCTGGAAACACCTCTCGAGGATTGTCTGCGCGCTGGTCTGCCCGCGCAGCCGGATCTCCCAATCCTTCGTGCCGGGTGCTGAGGGCGATTCGCCCAGCGGTTTGATCTCGGCGACGCCGTCGAGCCCGGCGAGCGGATCGATGTTGCTTTCAGTGCTGATGAGCACGCGCCGCGGAATCACGGCCTTGGCGCTGGCGACGGTGCCGTCGAAGATCTTGCGACCCTTTGCGATCAAGAGCAGGTGGTCACAGAGCCGTTCGGCGTGCTGCATGACGTGCGTCGAGAAGATCACGGTCGATCCTCGTCCGGCGAAATCGCGGATCAGCTGTTCGAGGACCTGCTGGTTGACGGGGTCGAGCCCCGAGAAAGGCTCGTCGAGTACGACGAACTCGGGCTCGTGCGCAACGGCGCAGATCACCTGGACCTTCTGGCCCATGCCCTTCGAAAGCGACTGGATCCTGGTATCCGCGAACTCGCCGAGACCGTAGCGCTCGAGTAGTTCGTAGGCGCGCTGCTTCGCGGTCTTGCGCGAGAGTCCCTTCAGCGAGGCGAAGTAGGCGACAGTCGCGGCAGCGGTCATCGCTTTGTAAAGTCCCTTCTCCTCCGGCAGGTAGCCGATGCGCCGCCGTACGTCGAACGCCGACGACGCGCCGAGTATCGTGATGCGCCCGCTCGTCGGCTTGATGATGTCGAAGATCATGCGGATCGTGGTCGTCTTCCCGGCCCCGTTCGGTCCAAGGAAGCCGTAGATCGACCCGCGAGGGATCGTCAAATTCACGCCGTGGACAGCGGTAAAGTCGCCGAAACGCTTCGTGACGTTCTCGAGCTCGAGCACCTTGTCGTCCATCGTCTCTCCTTCAAGCGCCCTCCCACTTTGGCCTATCTTCATATTTCCTGCCAGCCGAGCATGCCCTTGGATAGCACGTAAAAGTTGAACTGGAGACGACTTCGGCCGTCACAATGCTTTTGGTGGACGAAGGCGCGCTATCGTCGGGCCTCGTAATCATCGAATGACTGAAGGAGAGATCATCATGACCATTCGCTTTCGCCATCGATCGACCGCGACGCTCGCGGCCGCCATTTGCTTCGTAACCCTGGCATCGGCAGGGGCCGACAAACTTCCCGTCGTTCCCAAAGCCATCACCGCCGCGGTCGCCGATCCTGCACGTCCGCAAGCGGACCGCGATCGCGACGCGGACCGCAAGCCCGCGGAATGTATCGCCTTCGCTGGTCTGAAGTCAGGACAGCGCATCGCGGACCTGCTTCCGGGCGGCGGGTATTTCACGCGCATTTTCAGCGGCGTAGTCGGGCCAAAAGGCCAGGTCTTCGCGGTTGCTACACCCAAGCGGCCGGATGCGCCGCCGGACCGGCCGGAACCCTCGGCAGCCGTGCGCGCCATCGCCGCCGACGCCCACTACAAGAACGTGACCATGTCGGTCGAGAAGGTCGCGGAGCTCAAGCTCCCGGAGAAGCTAGACATGGTCTGGACGTCGCAGAATTATCACGATGTGCACAACGTGCCGAATATCGACGTGGCTGCGTTCAACAAGACGGTGTTCGAGAGCCTGAAACCGGGCGGCATCTACATCGTCATCGATCACGCCGCCGAAAAGGGTGCGGGCTTCACCGTCACTTCGACCTTGCATCGCAGCGATCCCGACGCCGTGAAGACGGAAGTAATGGCGGCTGGCTTTGAGTTCGAAGGCTCGAGCGACGTCATCGCAAGTTCAGCCGACGACCACAAGACAGCCGTCTTCGAACAGGGTCTGCACGACAAGACGGACCGGTACGTCTTGAAATTCCGCAAGCCGAAGTGATCGCACAGCGGAGGTTCCGTGCGCCCTCACTGGGCGCGCGCGCCTAATTCATACTCGCGGCGTATTCCCACGCGGGCCAGGAGGGGATACTTCAGGGATCCGAACGGCAAGATGAGAGGCTAGGCGATTCCAGTCCCCAAACTACTCGCAGTTAGCCGCTCGAGTCGAACTGCGCGACGAGCGCAATCGCTTCAGCGCGAACCAGGCGCTCGTGCACGGGCATCACCAGCACATCGCCCGGCCGGGCCCACTCGAGCATGCGCCTGACGGCGTCGATCTCGCTCGAACACATCTCCAACGCCGCGTCGGGCACCCCAGCGCGCAGCAGCGCCATTCTGATGAGCGCCGGAGTCTCACCGAGCGTGCGCCCTCGGAGAAGGGCCTCGATCTCCTTGATCACGACGAAATCGGGTTGAAAGCGTGCGGCTGTCGCCGCGAGTAGTTCGATGTCGGCGTTCTTACGGTTGCCGGCCTGACCCAGCAGAATCGCGAGTCGTCCCGTTCGTGGCAGCCGTGCCGCTACGGACATGAGGCCACTCAAGCCCTCCGGGTTGTGTGCATAGTCGATGAGCACCTGCGCCCCGCGATAGTCGTAGCGCATGAGCCGGCCAGGATTGTCGTCGGGATCAGCGCCGAATCGCGCCAGCACCTCGGCGACGATCGTAGATGACACGCCGAGCTCCAGCGCCGCCAGCGCGGCGCCCGCAATGTTCGACACGTTGTATTCGGCGCTGCCCTCGAGGGTCAGAGGCATGTCGGCGATCGCACCCAGGTCCAGCTCGTCGATTGCTTTACGACTGATGACCAGACGAGCGTCGCGGACTCCGCTCGTCGAGCCTCCGCGCGCGCGGTGTGCTCGCAGGGTCGGGTGGTGATAGTCGCGTGAGAACCACCCGATGGGACAATCGAGCTCGTCAGAGCGCGCCAGCAAAATGGGATCGTCGGCATTGAGCACGAGGAGTCCATTCTTGTCGACGACGCTTGCAACGACTAGTTTGACGTCCGCGAGGCCCGCCAGGTCGTGGACGCCGTACTCACCGAAGTGGTCGGAACTGATGTTCGTGATGACAGCGACTCGCGCGCGCTCTGCCGCAAGCCCGCGTCTCAGAATGCCGCCGCGCGCGGTTTCGAGGACGGCAGCTTCGACGCGCGGATCGCGCAAGATCGTGCGCGTACCCACTGGGCCGGAGTAATCACCGCTCTCGATCTGCTCACCGTGGATGAATAGTCCATCCGTGCAGTTGTAGCCATCGAGCCAGCCGCGCGCGCGAACACAGGCGGCCAGCAGTCTCACGGTGGTCGTCTTGCCGTTAGAACCGGTAACTAACGCCGCCGGCACATTGCTGAGATCTGCCCACGGTACCTCGCTCACCTCCGGCAGCGCATCGACCGGCCAGGTTCGGCCGCCGGCACCGGATCCCAAGGTGAGTTGGGTCTCGTCCAGTATGTGCAGTAGTGCGCGTTCATCGGCTGCGGCCACGAGTTTCCGCAGTCGTGGCGCGGACTCGATCTTCGACAGCGTCGTGAAACGACTGAACGCCGCCGGCTCTTCCAGCACGGGTGGCGCAACCGCAAACGCTACTGGCATCGCCAGGCGTGTTCCAGATTCGACAGATTCGCCGGCGAGCGAGGCCGCTGCTCGCGCGGCCTCGATGAGTGCTCCTTCGAGCTGATTCCACCGAACGGGATCAGCCTCGATGAGCGCTGCACAGTATGCCCATTCGTTGATTTCAGTCGCGGTGAAGAGCTGGTCAACGGGCGCCGCAAGCGCCAATGAAGTTCCGGCAGCGTGCCGCCGGATCGCGATGGCCCTCGCGCGGGCCGTGGCTCGCGGGCGCAGCATTGTCGCGTGCGAGTCAGACGTTGTTAGGGACTGCGCCGCACGCTCGGGCCACTGCAACCACGAACGTGCACGCGCGATGCGGCTGCGCCAGCCAGCCAGCACCGCGTCATCCACCGCCACACCCAGTGTTTCGAGCACGGCCCCAGACGAATCGAAGAACAGGTTGCTGCCCGTCAGGCGCCGCGAGTCCTCGAACGGCAAGTCGACTGACTCGTTCAGTCGTCGACCTCCGGCGCGACGCGGATGCCACGTTCGTCGCGCAACAGGCCCTCGAGACTCGAGAAGGGAGACGGTTCGACCGGCGCGGCGGCGGGCATGGAAGGCGGCACGGAGGCGGCGCGGACCGGTACCTCGGGAGTGCCCGCGGGACGGAACTTCGTGATCTGCTTCCACGAGCGTGTCAGCGCATCGGCGAATATCAGCACGAGGTCGCCCGGTTGGGCCATCTTGAGCGCGGATTCGATCGCTTCCTGTTCGTCCGGAATGATCGACACGGCATCAAGGGCCACGCCCGCGGCCAGCAACTCACTCGCCATGATCTTCGGCACTTCATCGCTACCGCGCTTGCGCAGATTGTCGTCGCGGCGACAGACATAGTGATCGAATCGGCCGGCCACAGACTTCGCGATCGCGTGCAAATCCTCGTCGCGGCGGTCGCCGGGGCCGGCGAGCACCACGATGCGCCGGCCGGTGACATCGAGTCGCTGCGCCAGCTCCGCCATGGTTCCCACTGCGTGCGCGTTGTGACCGTAATCCAGCAGCACCTTGAACGGGTGCTCGTTGAACACGTTCATGCGGCCCGGCGCCTGGAAGAAGGTCGTATCGAAGGTGCGCAGGCCCTGTCGAATCGCGTCTAGCTTGATGCCGAATGAAAATGCCATCGCGGCGGCAAACATGGCGTTCTGCACGTTGTGTACCGCGCGGCCTTCCAGCGTCGCGGGTATCAGATGAGTCCATAAAAGCGGGATGTGACTGCCACGGTCGTAGAGCGTGATCATCTGCCCGTTGACTCCCGCCTCGAGCGCGCATGCGCGGCCGCCGGCACGAATGTGTTCGCGCACCAGGACGTGCTGCGGATTCATGGTCACGTAGCAGATGCTTTTCGCCTCGGTGTGACCGGACATCTTCAACACCAAGGGGTCATCTGCATTCAGGACGGCGCAGTCCGTCGCGACTTCGATCACGACGCGCTTGATCTCGGCGAGCTGTTCGAGTGTGTCGATGCCCTGCAGCCCCAGGTGATCCGATGCGATGTTCAGTACCGCGCCGACGTTCACTTCCTGCACGCCCATGCCCGCGCGCAGCAATCCGCCGCGCGCCGTCTCGAGAACCGCGATGTCGATCTGCGGATCCGCCAGGACCATCTGCGCGGAGACGGGCCCCGTCATGTCTCCCTGCACCGTGCGTTGCCCGTCGATGTAGACACCGTCCGTCGTCGTCAATCCGGGCGTGTAGCCCGCCATCTTGGTCACGTGCGCCAGCATGCGCGCGGTCGTGGTCTTTCCATTCGTGCCGGTGACCGCCGCGATCGGCACGCGCGCCGGCGCTCCGGGCGGGAACAACATGTCGATGACCGGAGCGGCGACATCACGCGGCGTTCCTTCACTCGGCGCCACGTGCATGCGGAATCCGGGCGCGGCATTGACTTCGCAGATACCGCCGCCGATCGCGCGGTAGCTCTCCGCAATGTCCTTCGACAGGAAGTCTACGCCGCCGATATCGAGCCCGATGGCTTTGATCGCGCGCACCGCCATGTCGCGATTGTCGGGATGGATGATGTCGGTCACGTCGGTGGCCGTGCCGCCGGTAGATAGATTCGCTGTCGATCTGAGGTATACGACAAGACCCGCCGCAGGCACAGACTGCGCCGTGAGCTCGGCCCGTCCCAGCATCTTCTCCGCCTGCGCATCGAGCTCCAGGCGCGTGAGCACCTTCTCGTGGCCGACGCCGCGGCGCGGATCCTGGTTCACGATGTCGATGAGCTGTGCGATCGTGTGTTCGCCATCGCCCGTCACGTGCCCGGGCGTGCGACGCGTCGCCGCAACGAGCTCGCCGTTGACGACGAGCAGCCGGTGATCGTCACCTTCGAGAAAGGTCTCCACGATCACCGACCGTGAATGCTCTTTCGCGACGTTGAAGCCAAGAGCTACTTCCTCTTCGGTAGTCAGGCGGATCGAAATGCCGCGCCCGTGGTTGCCGTTGTACGGCTTGGTCACCACCGGAAAGCCGATGCGCCCTGCGGCGCGCACTGCCTGGCCTTCGGTCTGCACGAGCTCCTGCCGCGGCACCGGCAATCCGAGCGACGCGAGGATCTTGTTAGTCTCTTCCTTGTCGCTCGCAAGCTCGACGGCAATGTGCGGTGTACGGCCCGAGACGGTGGCCTGGATGCGCTGTTGATACTTGCCGTGGCCGAGTTGCACCAGCGATTGGTTGTTGAGTCGAAGCCACGGAATGCGGCGTGCTTCCGCGGCCCGCACCAGCGATGCCGTCGACGGACCGAGCGCGCGACGCTGCGCAAAGCGGATGAAGTCATCACGCGCTTCGGGCCAGTTCCAGCCCTCGGGAACAGAATCCTTTGGCCGCAGCGAGTCGGGCAGCAACGAGCACAGCAACCGCACTCCGAGCTCGCCTGCGGCAACGCCTTCATCGCGTTGCGCGTATTCGTAAACGACGGTGTAGACCCCGGGCTTGCCCGCGCCGCGAGTCTTGCCGAAAGTGACGGCTTCGCCGGCAACGTTCTGCAGCTCGATCGCCACATGCTCGAGCACGTGGCCGAGCCATGTGCCTTCGTCTTCGCGCATGCGCCTGAGGAAGCCGCCGGGCACTCGATACGAACAACCGTGTTCGGTCAGGCCCGGCAAAGCCGCCGCGAGTCCGTCGATGAATTCTGCGCCCAGCCGGGATGTCGGCCACGCTTCGAGCTCACCAAGATCCAGTTCCAGTCGGATGACCGGGAAGTGGGCGTACTGCGAGGGGCCCACATAGACCCAACGATTGAGGATTTTCATTTCGGAGCTACGCTCTCTTGTGGAGTCGTTTGTCCGACGATGCCCTATTGCTTCGTGGGTCGCAAATGATCGGCAGATGCGACGCGGGTGCGCAGGTTGAACGTAGCTCCGGCGACGAGAATGTGGACCTGGAGGCCCAGCATGCATACCGGCTGCCCTTCGGAGACGCTGTCCATCGATGAAAAGGTCGCATCCGTAGCGTCCACGATCGTGACGCCGCCGCTGCCTTCGACTTCGAGGGTTTCGTCTGGGCCTATGAAAACGGCGGTATCTTCATCGAGCCCGATGCCGACCGCGAAGGGGTTGTACGCCAGCGCGGTTATGAGGCGACCCAGCCGGTCCCGCTGCCGGAAATGCTGATCGATCACGAACCGGTTCGTAAGACCCAGGCCCGGAGCCAGCCGCACGCTTCCGGAGATCACCGCTGAACCCTCGTCGCCGAATGCAATCATGTGCTCGCTCAGAATGCTGGCACCGGCACTCGTTCCTCCAACCGTGACGCCAGCGGCGTTGCGCCTCCGGATCATCGTGGCGACTGGGGTGCCGCCGAGCAGGGTAGTCAGTCTGAGCTGGTTGCCGCCAGTAAAAAAGATTCCGCTCGCTTCCTCGAGCCGGCTCAGCCGATTCGGCTCGCGGCAATCGCGCCGGGTATCGAAGTCCATCACGGAGACGCGCGCGGCGCCGAGCTCGCGAAACAATCTCTCATAACGGGGCCCAGTCTCATGCAGTCGGCTCGCAGTCGGGATGACCACGATGTCGGCGTCCGCGCCACCCGACACAGCGACGAACCGCGCGAGCACGCGGCGATCATTTTCTTTGTTCTCGGCTCCGCCGATGGGAACGATCCAGCCGCGTGTTCCGCCGTCAGGGACTTTGCTTGGCATCCGGTGTGTTCTCCTCGACCCCGATTCTAACGGTCATTGCTGG
>DATHJZ010000232.1:0-2198 GCA_035286365.1 Steroidobacteraceae bacterium
ACGAGGTCGTCGAAATCGCGAATGTTGGAGCGTTCGATCGACTCCTGGGTCACGACCAGCACGGACGAAGGCACGTCCTGGATGTTCTCGAGGCGCTTGTTAGCCGTAACGACCACCGCTTCGAGCGTCTCGTATTCCTGCAGCGCAGGCTCTGCCGCCGCGCCCGGGCGCACTGGTTTCACCGGCGCAGGCTCGGGTTCCGCGGCGAGCGTCACGAGAATGACGTTCGATGCAGTCACTCGATAGGTGAGCGAGGTGTTCGCCAGCAACGCACTCATCGCAGCTTCCACCGAAAAGTGGCCGCGAACTCCCTCGCTGCGGCGGCCCGTGACGACTTCCGGCGCGAACAGGATCTGCGTGTTCGACACGGCGCCAAACGCCCGCAACGCTTCGCCGAGGTCACCCGAGGGAATGTTGAATTCTTGCACGGGATTCTCAGCCTTGGCATTGGCTGTCGAGAGGACGGCGAGCGCTGCACACGCAGCGGCGATGACAAGAGCGCGGTGATACAGCCGACTGACAGACTTCATGAGATCCCCCAAACCGTCGTGCTTCGCGCCCGCTCGAGCGGGTCTACACTTACAACGCGCCGACTGCGCCCATCCTCAATGGGCAGTACTAGTTGTTGGTCGCGCCCTTCTCGGCCATTTGCAGCGCGATCGCATCCGGATGGCGCGACGCAACGACCGGGAACAGGCTCTCCATGGCCTCGACGAATGCGGGGGTGTCGCCTGCCTTGAATACACCGCTGACGCGCAGTTCGCGCGCACGCCCCTCGGCGACGATCGGTGTCGTCACGTAGTTGTTCATCGTCGCGACTACGTCGGCGAGCGGCTCGTTGTCGAAGATCAGCTTGCCTTCGCGCCATGCCAGCGCGAGCACGGGGTCAAGGCCTTCGCGCAGCACCACTTCGCCAGCGTCGGTCATTCGCAATTGCTGGCGCGGCTGCATTTCGATGAGAGCGCGCGCTTCATTCTCGCTCGTCACCGCGACTCGACCTTCGACCAGCGTCACCACGACTTCATGCTGCTCGCGCTCGACGGTGAACACCGTACCGAGCGCCGTGACCGTGCGCGGTCCGGCCCGCACGTTCATCGGCCGCGCGACATCGCGGGCGACTTCGAAGTTGGCGCGACCTGCGGCCAGTGTGACGCGGCGCGCGTCGTGACTGTAGACGACCTTGACGCGCGTCATCGCATCGAGCGACATCCGCGAGCCGTCCGCCAGCATGATGACCCGCTGTTCGCCCCGTCCGGTTTCGAACTGCTGTTCCGGCGGTGCTCGCGGCGCGGACAGGTACAGGACTCCCAGGGGGATGACGATGAGCGCAGCCAAACCCGCGGCGACAGATCGGCGATGCCAGCGCCGCGTGTATCGACCGGTGCGATCCAGCGCGCCGCGTCGCATCGCAAGCAGTTTCGGCGAGGCGGAATGCTCGCCGACCGCCGCCCATGCGAGCGATGCCTGCTCGTACGCCCGAACGTGCTGCGGACCCTGCGCCTGCCACAACGCGAACTTCTGGAGGTCGACTTCGCTGGGCTCGGCATTGAGCCGGATCACCCAGGCCGCCGCCTGTTCATACAATGATTTTGAAGGTTGCGCTGGTTGCAAGGTCACTACTCTGATTGACGGGCGGAGCGTTCTGTCAGGAGCGCGAGCGCCTTGATGATGTACTTTTCCACGGAGCTGACGGACACCCCGTAGAGCTCGGCAATCTGCGCGTGCTTCATGCCTTCGAGCCGGTGGAGAATGAACACGTCGCGGCTTCGCTCATCGAGCTCCTCCATCGCTTCGATCACCATCGCGAGATGCTGACGGCTGTCGAAGATGCGCTCCGGCGAAAGCTCCTCGATCCCCGGTTGCTGCTGGCTGACCTCGGCGAGGTGGCTGCGCTGCGTCTGACCGCGCCGGAACCGGTCGCGCAGCAGATTCACGGCGGTCCGGAATACGAAAGCCTCCGGGTTGTCGAGCGTCTCGACATCGAGCCGCCGCACCAGGCGCAAAAACACTTCCTGCGTCAGATCTTCGGCTTCGTTGCGCGAACCCACACGCCGCTGGAAGTAGGCCGTGAGCGGCTGGCGATAGCGCTCCGAGAGCTGCCGCAGGAAGCGCTCGCGTTCACCGTCGCCCGTCGTTTCGGCCGAATGGTCCATGGTTGTCCGCGCACAATACGCCCGCGATTAACTACGACGCACTAC
>DATHJZ010000233.1:0-8587 GCA_035286365.1 Steroidobacteraceae bacterium
TGCGCAGCCTCGCGCCAGGAATTGAGCATCTGGTCGCGCACCGCGCGGGCCGCGGCCAGCACCTGGCGCTGCGCGCCGAGCGCCTCGCCGAGCCTTGCCAGAAAGGCCTGGAATTCGCGCACGCCGGAGATGTCCACGCCACCCGCACCACGTTGCGCGAGCTGGTCTTCGTATTCGTTGCGATAGCGCTCGAGCGCGACGAGCTTCTGCTCGGCCTCGATGGCATTGCGCTCGGCTTCCGCCAGCCGCTCGGCCCGTTCGCGCTCGGTGCGCGTTGCGACCTGCTGCACGAGATCGAGTTGGTCAGCGCGGCTCATGTGCCGACACCTAGACCATTGTTAGCCGGGAACTGGGCGTCGGCTTCGGCGAACATCTGCGCGAGCGCGCGCACACTCTCGGCGTGGCCCACACGTTCCTTGATGCCCTGCTGCAGGAATTTCTGCATCTTCGGCCACATCGCGATCGCCGCATCCACGCGCGGATCGCTGCCGCGCTGATACGCGCCGATGTTGATGAGATCGCGATGCTGTTGATAGGTCGCGAGCGTGTGGCGAAACCGGCGCGCGAGATCGAGGTGATCGGGCGGAATGATGTCCTGCATCACGCGGCTCACCGAGGCCTCGACGTCGATCGCGGGATACTGGCCGGCCTCGGCGATACGGCGCGACAGCACGATGTGTCCGTCTAGAATCGCGCGCGCCGCATCGGCGATCGGATCCTGCGGATCGTCGCCTTCGGTGAGCACGGTGTAGAAGGCGGTGATCGAACCGCGATCTGTGTTGCCATTGCCGGCGCGTTCGACCAGCGCGGGCATGCGCGCGAACACGGACGGCGGGTACCCCTTCGTGGCGGGCGCCTCGCCGATGGCGAGACCAATCTCGCGTTGCGCCTGCGCAAAGCGTGTCAATGAATCCATGATCAGCAGCACGCTGTGGCCGCGATCGCGAAAATACTCGGCGACCGCAGTCGCGAGCCACGCGCCATGCAGGCGCAACAGAGGCGGATTGTCCGCGGGAGACGCGACCACCACCGAGCGGCGCCGCCCTTCCGGTCCGAGAATGCGCTCGACGAATTCCTTGACCTCGCGGCCGCGCTCGCCGATGAGCCCGACGACGATGATGTCGGCGCTGGTGTAGCGCGCCATCATGCCTAACAACACGGATTTGCCGACTCCGGAGCCGGCAAACAGGCCGATGCGCTGACCGCGCCCGACCGTGAGCAATGCATTGATGGAACGCACGCCCACATCGAGCGGCTGCTCGATCGGTTTGCGCTGCAGTGGATTGATGGACTGGCCCAGCAACTTCACACGATCGTCGCCGACCAGCGGACCGAGTCCATCCAGTGGTGAACCCGTGCCGTCAACGATGCGGCCCAGCATCCCCGGTCCGACCTTCACAGTGCCGGCGCGCTGCCGCGGAATCACGCGCGCGCTGGGCGCGAGACCCTGCATGTCGCTGGTGGGCATCAGCAGCAGGCGCTCACCGGCGAAACCGACGACCTCCGCCTCCACACGCGATCCGTCGACCGCAAGCAGATCGCAGATGTCGCCGACCGCGGCCTGGCATCCCGTTGCCTCGAGCGCCAGGCCCACCATGCGCGTCAGCGTGCCTTCGACTGCGGGCGGCAACAGCGCCTGTGCGCGCTTCGACTGCAGCGCGAGGCGATCGCGCCACAACCCGGAGCGATTCACCGCAGGTTGTTCCTGCGGGATCACGCCGGGCTCCCGGTATCATCCGCGCCGCTTTCGCCGCGCGCTTCAGCGTCGTCGGCCTCGTCGGCCGCAGCGCTGCGTTCGCGCGCCGGACCCACTTCGCCGAGCAAACTATTGACCGCCTCGGCCACGCGCGTTTCGAGCCGCGCGTCGATGCTCGACGTCGCGGTCGTGATGCGACAGCCGCCGCGCGCCAACAGCGGATCTTCTTTCAATACCCATTCGGACTCGCCCGCGGGAGTCGCGAGCCTTTCGCGCACGATGGCCGCGTCGGCCGGATGCAGATGGACTTTCATGTCGCGCGTCGCCAGCGGCAGCAGGCCGACGGTGTGGCGGATGATCCCGATGACTTGCGAAGGATCGAGGCGCAGCTCACGGCGCACCAGGTGTTTGGCGATGATGAGCGCGAGGCGCGTGAGCTCGTGCTCCATCGCGGTATCCAGCTGATCGAGCGGCTTGGCGAGCGTGCCGAGAATGGCCTCGAGCGCGGCGTATTTGACGTTGACGTCGCCGATGCGCGCCGCGAGCTCGGCCTCGCCACGCCGCACGCCCTCGGCGTGCCCTGCGGCGAGACCCTGCTCCCAGGCATCGCGCTCGACGGCTTCGAGGTGCATGACGTTGACACCGGCGCCACGGCGCTGCACCAGCGGTCCTTCGACCGCCGGCAGATCCCAGCGCGCAATGGCTGCGTCCTCCGCTGACGCCGCAATCTTGTTAGACATACGCGTCGCCGCCGCCCGCTCCCAGCGAGATCGTGCCCGCGTCGGCCAGCTTGCGGGCCGCGACCAGGATTTCCTTCTGCGCCGCTTCCACTTCGGACAGCTTCACCGGGCCCTTGGCCTCGAGGTCGTCCTTCATCATTTCGGCCGCGCGCTGCGACATGTTCTTGAAGATCTTCGCTTTCAGCGTTTCGTCCGCGCCCTTGAGCGCGATCAGCAGTTTGTCCGCCGCCACCTGGCGCAGCAGTTCCTGCATGCCACGGTCGTCGACCTTCTGCAGGTCGTCGAAGATGAACATCAGGTCCTGGATCTTCTGCGACAGCTGTTCGTCGACCTTGGCGAGGTCGGTCATGATCATGTTGCTCTGCTCGCCCTTGACGAGGTTCATGATGGCCGCGGCGACCTTGGGTCCGCCCATCGTCGCCGTCTTGCTGGAGCTCGCGCCGGAGACACTTTTCTCGATCATTTCATCGAGCTCGGTCAGCGCCGTCGGGCGCACGCCGTCCATCGTCGCGACGCGGATGACCAGGTCCGAACGCATCGACTCGGGCAGGAAGTTGAGGACCTCGGCGGCCTGCTCGGGCTCGAGGTACGACAGCACGATCGAGATGATCTGCGGATGTTCGTTGCGCACCAGCTCCGCGACCTGCTTGGAATCCATCCACTTGAGCGCTTCGAGGCCCTTGCGGCGGCTGGTGATCGGGATGCGGTCCATGAGCGTCACGGCTTTATCTTCGCCGAGTGCGTTCACCAGCACCTTGCGCACGAAATCTTCGCCGCCGACGCCTACGCTGGTCTGCTTCTCTACGCCGCTGCTGAAATCGGTGAGCACCTTCGAGACTTCCTCGCGCGACACGTTGGCGAGATCGGCCATGGCCTTGCCGAGTTGCTGCACTTCCTTGGCGCCCATGTGCCGCAGTATCTCCGCGGCTTCGGATTCGCCCAGCGTGAGCAACAGGATGGCCGCGCGTTCGACGCCCGAGCGCTTGGGCCCCGCCGGCGCCGCCGGCTTCTTCTCGGCGGCCGGCTTCGGCGCGCCACCTTTCGCACCGCTCTTGGCAGCGGCACTTTTTTTGGCCGCAGGTTCAGCCATCGGTCGACACCCAGGTCTTCACGACCTGCGCGACTCGCTTCGGATCCTGTGAAACCAGGCCGCGCGCCTGCGCGACCTGTTGTTCGTACGCGAGCCCGGGCGCTTCCCCGGCGCCGCCGGCGGCAGCGCCGCCAGCCCCACCGCCGCCGAGGAACAGCGGCTGCTGACGCGCCTGAGTCAGCAGACCTTTGGTCAACGGCTTCAGCACGCTGAAGATGATGATCAGCAATACGATGACGCCGCCTAACAACTTGGCGAGGTCCTGTACCCAGGCCTTCTCCCAGAACGGCTGCGACTCGAGTTCGCCCTCGGGCACGACGGCTACGCCTGCGAAGGAGGAATTGACCACGTTCACGGTATCGCCGCGCGTGGGGTCGAAACCCACGGCGTCCTTGACCAGCGCGGTGACGCGCTCGATCTGATCGGCCGGCAAGGGGCTTTCGGTCACCTTGCCATCGGCAGCGGTGGTGCGCAGGTTGTCGATCAGCACGGCCACGGACAGGCGCGTGACCCTGCCCGCAGGAGTGCGCGTATAGGCCATCGTGCGGTCGATTTCGTAGTTGCGCGTCGACTGCTTGGATTTCGAATCCGGGCCGGTCACTTCAGTGCCGCCGGCGTTGTTAGGCGTCGCACCGGCCGCGCCAGCGGCGGCCGGCTGTCCAGACTGGGCAACGGTGGGCGTTGCACCGGGTGGCAGTGCCACACCGGGCTGCGGCGGTTGATTGGTGAGCGCGCCGGGCACACCGCCCGCGCCGCTGCCGCCATTCTTCGCCGCCTCTTCGGTCGTGGATTCGCTGCGCACCACCTGGCTCTGCGGGTTGTACTGCTCGCGTGTCTGTTCGGTGGTCGCCATATCGACCTGCGCCACGACCTGCGCGCGCACGCGGCCCGGGCCGACCAGCGGGGTGATCAGTTCCTGGATCCGGTTTGCATAGGATTCTTCGAGGCGGTGCGCAAACTCGAACATCTTGTCGCGCATCCCCCGGTCGCTGTCACCGTCGGGCGCGGACAGCAGGCGCCCGGCCTGATCCACCACCGTGACCTGCGCCGCCGACATGTCGGGAATGCTGGACGCCACGAGGTTTGCAATCGACTGGACCTGTTCGTCATCGAGACGACGGCCGGCCTTCAGCTGGAGGAACACGGAAGCCGAACCGGGCCGGCGATCGCTCACGAACGCGGACTGCCGCGCCATCGCCAGGTGGACGCGCGCGCCTTGCACGTTCTGCAGTGACGCGATCGTGCGGGCCAATTCGGTTTCCAACGCGTGCTGGTAGCGCGCGTTCTCCATGAACTGGCTGACGCCGAAGCCCGGGTCCTTCGTCATGGCGTTCACGCCGCCGCCGCTTTCGGGCAGGCCCTGCGCCGCGAGCTTGAGCCGCGCGGAGGCCAGTTGCTCGGCCGGCACGCTGACGGAGTTGCCGCCGCCTTCGAGCTTGTAGGGAATGCGCGCGCTGTCGAGCGCCTGGGTGATCTGCGCCGCTTCTTCGGGCGCGAGATTGGCATACAGCAGGCTGTAGGTAGGGCCGATCGCCCACAACATGACGCCTACCCCGACTGCAATCGCCGCGGCCACGCCGACCAGCAACAGGAGGGGCTTCAATCCGCTCGCGATACGCGGCACGGCACCTGTCATTTCTCCAGCCATCGACTGATTCCTCTCTCGTCGTCTCTATGGCCGTCTTACAACGGCATGTTCATGATTTCGCGGTACGCATCGACGAACTTGTTGCGCACCTCGGCCAACGCGCGAAACGACACGTTGGCCTTCTGCATCTCGAGCATCACCTGCGGCAATTCGACACCCGGCACGCCCTTTTCGAACTGCGTGGCAAGCGTGTTGGCCTTGAACTGCGTTTCATTGACCTTCTCGATGCCCTGCTTGAGCAGGTTCGCGAAGCCGTTGTCGATCCCGTTCGGCGCGGTCGGTGCAGCACCGCCCATTCCGCCAATGGCACCACCCTTGGCGGCGCCGGCGATGCTGCGGATCTGCGCGAGAACCCGATCGATTTCCATCTGGCTCATGGGAGGTCTCCGTCAGGCTGGTTTGTCAGGCCGCCGGCACATCGACGCCGGTGCTACGGATGCGCGCCAGCTTGTAGCGCAAGGTGCGCGGACTGATGCCCAACTTCTCCGCCACTTCGCGGCGACTGCCGTGCGCGGTGCGCAGCGCCTCGAGGATGACGTCGCGTTCGGCGCGCTCACGCGTCTGCTGCAACATCGGCGATTCATTGGCGCCGATGTCGATGTGTGTCGGCTGCTTCTCGAACAGGATGTGTTCGGCTTCGATGACGTCGCCTTCGTTGAGCACCAGGGCGCGCTGCAGCAGGTTGTCGAGCTCGCGCACGTTGCCGGGCCAGGTATAGGTCAGCAGCAGGTGCGCAACGTCGGCCGACAGCGCGGGAATGCGCTTGCCGGTGCGGGCGCGCTGCGCCAGCAGGTGGGTCGCCAGCGGCAGGATGTCGTCACGGCGGTCGCGCAGCGGCGCGAGGGCCAGCGGGAATACGTTGAGGCGGTAGTAGAGATCCTCGCGGAAACGGCCGGCGGCGACTTCCCCGCGCAGGTTGCGATTGGTGGTGGCGAGCACGCGCACGTCGAGCGCCAGCGCCTCGGTGCCGCCGATGCGTTCCACCTCGCGCTCCTGCAGCACGCGCAGTAGTTTGGCCTGCAGCGACAGCGGCATCTCGGTGATTTCATCGAGCAGCAGCGTGCCGCCCTGGGCCTGTTCGAATTTGCCCGCATGCGCGGCGTGCGCGCCGGTGAACGAGCCGCGCTCGTAGCCGAACAGCATGGCTTCGAGCATGTTCTCGGGGATGGCGGCGCAATTCACCGCGACGAAGTTGGCCTTCGCGCGCGGGCTCGCGCGGTGTATGAGTCGCGCCAGCACTTCCTTGCCGGTGCCGGATTCGCCGACGATCAGCACGGTGCAGTCGGTGGCGGCTACGCGGCGTGCGAGATCCAGGATCAGTAGCGACGACGCATCGACCGCAACCGGTTCCAGGGATTCGCTCAAGTTCATGTCAGTGCCCATCTCGAAACCTCAACTCGTTCGGCCGAAGGCGGCCAACGATTGCAGTTGCAAGAGCTGTGCCCGCCGGATCGCGTGACGGGCTTCACAGGAAAGTCGGCGTTTTGACGTTCGCTCGACGCGCTGAAGGGGGCATTTCGAATTTTCGCCCCGCAATCTGCGCAAGCGAATCTCTCAGCGGCAATTTCTCGCCGCGTCGAACAGCGAGGACATTACGCGTGTTCGATCTCTTGCGAGCCGGCCATGCCGAGCTTGCGCAGCTTCTCTACCAGCGTCGTGCGGCGCAGCGACAGCAGGCGCGCGGCGTGCGCGACGGTGCCGCCCGAACGCTGCAGCGCCTGGCTGATGAGCGAGCGTTCGATCACCATGAGATGCGCGCGCAGATCGACGCCCTGATCGGGCAGACGCGTGATCGAATCCTGCTCGCCGGCCCACAGGGACGCCGGCAACACGGGTTCGGATTCACCTTCTTCGCAGCCCGCCATCGAGGCGAGCAGCTGCGGAATTTCCGCGGTCAATGTTGCCTGCGCGAGCGGCGCGGTCCAGTCCGTGGGACGGTAACGCGCCGGCAGATCGCCGATTCCAACCGGCCGGTCCGGGCAGAGGATCGCCAAGCGCTCGATGAGGTTCGACAGCTCGCGAATGTTGCCCGGCCAGCTGTAACCGGCCAGCGCCTCGAACGTCTCTGGCAGCAGGCGCAACGGCGAACGGCCACGGCGCGCGGCGACGGCGATGAAGTCGTGGATGAGCGCCGGCAGATCTTCGAGGCGCGCCGACAGTGCGGGCATCTCGATGGGGAATACGTTCAGGCGATAGAACAGGTCGCCGCGGAAGGTGCCGCGCACGATGGATTCTTCAAGGTTGCGGTGCGTGGCGGCGATGATTCGCACGTCGCACTCGCTCGACACATTGCTGCCGACGCGTTCGAAGATGCGTTCCTGCAAGACCCGCAGCAGCTTCACCTGCATGGACAGGCTCATGTCGCCGATCTCATCGAGGAACAGAGTGCCGCCCTCGGCGATCTCGAAACGCCCCTTGCGGGTCGTGATGGCGCCCGTGAAGGAGCCCTTCTCGTGACCAAACAATTCCGATTCGAGCAGCTCGGCGGGAATGGCGCCGCAGTTGACGGCAACGAAAGGACGCAGGCGGCGCGGACTCATCGCGTGGATGGCGCGCGCGCAGATCTCCTTTCCCGTACCGGATTCCCCTAGAATCAAGACCGTCGAATCGTACGGCGACACCTGCTGAATCAGCCGGTTCACGGCTGCAATCGCAGGAGACGCTCCGGTAGGCAGCTGAACACCGTCAATGGCGTTCGCACCCAGGTTTATTTCTGCATTGCGCCCGGCTCCATCGCCTGGCGCATTGATGCATTCGACTCGTTGCACGCTCTCTCCTCTCTCGCGAGTATCTTGGCGGTATCGGGCCCGGCAAAAACGTGATGCGCCGTGCATCTTCGCAGATCGAGGAGCGGCGTCCCCTAACAACTTGCCGCGGTTCGTGCGAGCGCGTGCGCTCGCAGGGGGAATCCCTTAGTGAAAAACACTTAGATATCTTTCAAGCGCGCTTCGGACGGCGCGCGTCGGCAATTTTTCGCCGGTGCCGGCGAAACACCAGCTTCTCGATGTGATCTGCAACCACTTCGCCTAACACGGTGAAGCGCGCGCGCGCTTCGCCGGGGCCGCTCGTCGCGACGATCTGCGCCGGCAGATTGAGCGGCTGGACCACGATGTCGCGAATGCCGACTTCGAGAATGCCGTGACTTCCGACCGCCGGCGCGGTCTCGGTCTTCCAGGTCGCGCCCATTGAATTGAGCCTGATGGCGACGGGTCCGACGCGGGTGTGGCTCTGCGCCAGCAGTTGCCCGGCCAGGTCGAGCAGCAGGTTGAGCTTGAAGTCGAGCCGCATGAGGTCGGCGGAGTGCGGAGATTCGTCGTCCTTCTCGGTGAGCCCGTACTCCTCGAGCGCATCGCAGGCCTGCAGCACGCGCAGGTTGCGCTCCGCGAGGCTGCCCGCGGTCACCTCGTCGATTT
>DATHJZ010000234.1:0-4566 GCA_035286365.1 Steroidobacteraceae bacterium
TTCCCGCGGGCCGCTGGGGCGACCCGAAAGATCTGGGCGGGGCCGCGGTATTCCTGGCCTCGAGTGCCGCGAACTACGTGCAGGGCATCATCCTGCCCGTCGACGGCGGCTGGCTGGCGCGATAACACCCGGCTGAGCGATCCTTGAGGCATCGCCGTTATGATGCCGGCCAATGAAGCGCCAAGTTTTCTGCCTCTCGATCCTGCTCGCGGCATGCGCCAGCGTGCGCGCTGCGCCCGATCACGTCGACATCACCTGGATGTCGATCACCAACCTGTATTTCGATCTCGGCGCGAGCCAGGTGCTGGCGGACGGATACATCACGCGCCTGCCGGAGGAGAATTTCTCCAGCGGTACGAGCGGGTACCGTACGACACGGCACCCAGTACGACCGGACGCAGCGGCGGTGAAGGAGGTGCTGGATGCGCTCGGCGGAAAGCCGGCGGTCGACGTTCTGATCACCGGCCACAATCACTTCGATCATGCATTCGACACGGGGACCTGGGCAAAGCTCACGGGCGCGCGCGTCATCGGCGCGGCAACGACCTGCATGCAGGTGCGCGCGCAGGGGATACCGGCAAAGCGCTGCACACCGGTCGAGGGCGGTGAAAAAATCGAACTCGCCCCGGGCGTGAACATGTACGTGGTCCGCTGGAACCACAGCGGCGACAACGTGAAGCTGCCCGAGCTGCACAACCCGCTCGAGCTCGCAGCGGTGCCCAAAGCCACCGCGGAAGGTGCGTTGCGCGCGGGCGTCACCGAAGACTTTCCGAATGGCGGCGGCAATCGTGCCTATCTGTTCACCGTCGATGGACCCGCCGGAAGATTGAGCTGGTTCTTCCAGGATTCGGCCAGCCCGGTCGATCTGCGTGAACCGCTCGTGCTCGGCGGCAGGAATCACGGTGCGCCGCTCGATAATCTCGCCGCCGCGATGCGCGCCGCGGGTCTCGACTCGGTGGATCTGTGGATCGCCACCGGCGGCGTCGACGTGGCCAACCTGGTGTTGCCGGTCCTGCGGCCGAAGGCCTATCTACCTGTGCATTGGGATGGACTGTTCGGCGCGTTCAAGGCGGGGCCGCCGCAACCCTACTCCGACCCGGCACTCGCGGAGCTGCTCGCGGGCGCCGGGATCGAGCTCGTGAAACCCGCGCAGTACATGGACAAGTGGCGGCTGGATCGCAGCGGCATCCGCCCGATCGACAATTCCGCCGTAAAGGGCGCGCTGGGATTCCGCTGATGCGCGTCGCTTTCCTGGGGCTCGGCAACATGGGGCAAGGAATGGCCGCGCGCCTGGTCGCGGCCGGACATACGCTCACGGTCTACAACCGCACGGCGGCGCGCACCACCGCGCTGCAGAACCTGGGCGCGCGCGTGGCGGACTCGCCGCGCGCGGCAGCACAGAGCGCGGACGTCATCATCGGCATGACGGCGAGCGACGAGTCGTCGCGCGCGCTGTGGCTGGGCGCTGACGGTGCGCTGGCAGCGCAAAACGCGCCCGACGCGCTCTGCATCGAATGCTCCACGCTGTCGCACGCCTGGGTGCTCGAGCTGGCCGGGCACGTGCGCCTGCGCGGCTTCCGGTACGTCGATGCACCGGTGACCGGACTGCCCGATTCGGCGGCCGCGGGCACCCTGACCCTGCTGGTCGGGGCGACGCCCGCCGATCTCGACGCCGCGCGACCCATCCTCACGTCGCTGGCGACGCGCGTGCTGCACTTCGGACTTGTCGGTCAGGGCACGGTGTACAAGCTCATGATCAACCTGATGGGCGCCGTGCAGATCGGCGCGGCAGCAGAGGGCCTGGCGCTCGCACAGGGTGCAGGACTCGACCTCAAGCAGGTCGCGGATGCGATCGGCAGTGGCCAGGCGGCGAGTCCACAGGTGGTGCGCAATGTGCGCCGCTTCGTCGCTGGCGACCACGCCACCAACGTCAACTTCACCCCGGCACTGCGCCTCAAGGACATCGATTACGCGCTGCGACTGGCGCGGCAGCTCGGCGCGAGCCACGAATTCGGCGCGGTGGCCGAACGTCTCTACCGGCGGGCGCTCGAACTCGGTTTCGCGCGCGACAACGAGAGCCGCATCATCGATGCGGTGCGTCCGCCGTCATCCTGAGCCACGGTCCGAGGTAGTTAGAGCGCGCAAACCGGCGCGTCGGCAGTGCCGAGCGGCTTGATCGGATCGGTGCCGGCGTTCTTGTCGGTCACCACGCGCAGCAACATGCCCCACGGGGTGCTGCGATATGTGCCCGGCGAGATATCGGGACCGGCCACGCGCACCACCGCGGCATCATGCGGCTCGGGCGCCAGCGCGCGGACGTGGGCACTGATGACGCCACTGTCGGCCGCCCGCTGCAACTGCACGCAGATTTCATCCTGTGCATTGAGCGACACGTGGCGTGGCTGATCGCCCAGCTGCACCATCAGCCGCTGGCCGGCAGGCCCGGCGTACCTGGCGGGGTCGACATCGAGAAAATATGTGCTGCTGCTCGCCTCAATCTGCGCGAGCGCAACTCCCATCACTGCGAGGCACGAGGCCACGGAGAAAATCAGTTTGCGCATGCCCGTATCCGAGCACATTTTTTCTGGGAAGTTCCCTCAGCATCATTCCCTACACGCTGTCGGCGCGTTCTGACATACGGTGCTGCACAAAAAAGGCACAGATCTCCACAAAAATGCACAGTTTTCGCCGCGCGGCGTCGCGTGCCGGCGACGGGCCATTAGGTAGTTAGTAGCGCCGCAACGGATTGCGGTTCCCGGTCGCGGCGCGATCACCAGTGCTTGCGGATGCCGATCGTGATGAACAGCTCGTCCTTGTCGTAGCTGACGACTTCGGCCTGCGCGATCCAGCTTTCACCGAACCGCATGCCGCCGCCGCCGCCGATGTACACACCGACGTCGTTGAGTTTCTCGTAGGCAATGGACGTCGAGCTGCGGCTGTTGTCGATCTGCACCGCTCCGAGCTTCACGAGCGGGAAGAATTTCGCGTTGCGGCCCGCGGCCAGCGGCAGCCATGCGACGCCGGCGCCCAACATCGTGTAGCTGATGTCACCCAGGTGTCCGACGTTCGGGTTGTCCGAAGAGATGCCGGCCTTGCCGCCGTCGGCGTAGAACACCTCGGCGCTCCAGTGCACCGACCAGGCATAGCCGACCGTCACCCGGAAGGCGGCGCTCTGATCGTCGTCGACGCTATAGCCGCCGTCGGAATTGCGCGGATCGAGGCGCGACAGGCCCGCATCGAGTCCCACGTACCAGCTGGCATCGGTCGGCTCGGCCGCTGCGGCAGCCCCGGGATGCACCAGCACGGCCACCGCGAGCACGGCCGGCAGCGCCCGCAACGCGCCTTTCGAACGACGCAGCAGCATCAGGCTGAACGCGGCGAGCAGGCCTGCAATCGTCAGCGGATCGATGGCACCGGCGCCGCGCACCGCGGTCGCAAGTTTGCCGGGCGCATCGAGCGAGTCGGGAATGCCGTCGTGGTCGGAATCGACGCGGCCTTCACGGCTGTCGGCGATGCTGTCGTTATCGCTGTCGAGATCGAGCGCATCGATCAGCCCATCGCCATCCGTGTCGGGGCGCGGCAATGCGGTCCCGCCCGGGGCGGTGCCAACCACCACTTCGGAAATGCCATCGTGATCGGCATCGGCGCCGTCCTGGCGGCCGTCGCCGTTCGCATCTACGCCACCGCCTTCGAGCACGTCGCTGATGCCGTCGCCATCGCTGTCGAGGTCGCGATGGTTGTCGATGCCGTCGGCATCGGTGTCCGGCAGCGGCAGCGCATGACCGTTCAGGCCCGGCTCGAACGGATCGGAAAGACCGTTGTGATTCGTGTCCACGAAGTTGTCCACCTGGCCGTCGCCATTCGTATCGGTACCGCCGGCTTCCACGATGTCGGGGATGCCGTCGCCGTCGCTGTCGAGATCGGCGAGATTCGGCAGACCGTCACCGTCGGTGTCGTCGGAGCCGTCCGTCGCGTTCGGGATGCCGTCGTTGTCCAGGTCGAGATCCGCGGCGTCGGAAACGCCATCACCGTCGCGATCCACGAACGTACCGAACACCAGCGGCGCCGCGTCGATGCTGTCGTGGATTCCGTCTTCGTCGCTGTCCGGGCCGGTATGCACGCTGCTCGAGCCGGCGTCGCGGAAGTCGGGAGTACCGTCGCCGTCGGAATCGCGCGGCTGCGCCGTCCGCGTCTGGCCGGCGTCCATCATGGAATTCGCATCGGCATCGACGAAGCCCGCTTCGATCACATCGGCCAGGCCATCGTCGTCGGAATCGAGATCGCGCACGTCCGGAATGCCGTCGCCATCGGTGTCGGTCAACAGCACGGGCGTGCCCTCGAACGAATCGAGGATACCGTCGTTGTCGGAATCGACGTCCTGCTGGTCGGCGAGACCGTCGCCATCGGTGTCGCGCGGCATGGCGGAATCCGCCACGCCGTCGTGGTCGATGTCACCGCCACCGACTTCATCCAGGTCGAAGGCATCGTCGATGCCATCGCCGTCGGAGTCGATACCGCTGGCAGTGCTCTCGAGCGTGTCGGGCAACGTGTCGTTGTCGCTGTCGC
>DATHJZ010000235.1:0-12171 GCA_035286365.1 Steroidobacteraceae bacterium
GGAAGTTGTTTGTGCGAATTCTGGTTTCGACTGGTCAACATTTCGTTAGTCCTTTTCGATGCTGTCCGTGGCAAGCCTTCGCTCGGGATCAGGCATCCATCCAATGAGTTTCTTGACGTCCTTCAAGCCGCGGGCGGGTCATGATGCCATGGCCGTGCCTTGCGAATTCCGTGCAGTAAATAGGATGTAATTTCACCGCGCAATTGTCTGTGATAGCGCACACCCGGTCTTAGCCGCAAACCATTGCAGGTTTCTAGTAACGCTGCCCTCAATGTGAAACAGATCACAGATCAGCTCGCGGTATGCGCCTGCGCGCGGAAGAATTTTCAACGAATCCGGCTCGCCTTCAGGAAGGCATAGTCCGCATCGAAACGCGCACGCTCGCTTTCATTCCAGTAGGCCATCGAATGCAGCGAGGTGACCTTCTGCGCAAGCTCGCCGCGTGACCAGGGTTCTCCCTTCTTCGCGGCGTAAGCTGAAATGTGCTCGTCGATCTCACGTGTCGCGATTTGCGGACTCATGTTCGCAACCATCCACGTGCGCGGATCGAAGCTCGCGCGATCGCGAATCATCCTCAGAAGCGTGTCGGGCAATGTCGACTGCGAGGCGTACGCGCCCGTCTGCCGATTGATGTACGGATACTTGTGTCCGAAGTTGAATCCCTCGCGCAGGATGCCGGGCACGCCGGCGGCGAAACCCTCGATGATGGCCCGATTGGAACCTTCGCGACGCGACCAGATGATATTCACCTTGGCGCGATTCATGACTTCGTTGACCTGGTGCGGCCGCAGTTTCTCGAAAATCTCGAGCTGGTCGAACACTCCATGCTGTCGCGCCATCGCTTCGACGTTGGCTCGTGTCATGTCCCCGGTGTAACCGACCAACAATGTCTTGAGCTTGATACCGCGCGCGCGCAGCCGCGCCAGGGCTTCGAACACTTCGCCGTGCCGCTTGAAGCCCGACCACGCGGAATTCATGACGAGGTCGGCGTCCGGCGTAACTGCGGGCAGGGGATGGAACACGCGGGTGTCGACCCACCAATTCGCGGCAATCGGTACCGGAATCGTGTCGAGATCTAGACGTTCGAGGAACGCGATGTCGCGCGGTTCGTTGGTCTGGACGAACACCGGGAATCCGCGACCCGCCACACACATGACCTCGCGATCGCACAGGCCCGACCAGCTCGGTTCGGTGACCAGATAGTAGCGGTGCGCGATCGCCTGCAGATCGAAGTAACGGATCAGGAGCGGAAACACAAACGAATAGTCCATCAGCAGCACGCCTTTTTCGGCGCCGCGCGGGGACTTGATGACGAGGATGCGCTGGCCGAGCAGCCGCTCGGGATCGTCGAAAAAAACCTGCGTCGAATGTTGCGGAGCGAGATTCTCCATGAAGCCTTCGAGCGCGGGCGTGGCGCGCAGCGCTTTGCGGAAGCGTCGCTCGATGATCGGTTCGGCAATCGCGGACAGGGCGTTTCTGTGGACGGAAGTCTCGAGCTCGATGGCGCGTCTGTTCCGGCCGATCACGCGCAACGCGGTGGCGGCGGACAGGCCGCCGAGCCCCATCAACTCCTGGCAAATGCGGGATTCGTACTTTGCATATTCGGACAGGCGGTGACGCAGGCTCATTGTGACAGTCGGGCTTGAGGGCAGGCGCGCGCGCGCAACGGCGCAAACGGCGGACATGCTACCCGGCTTCCCGCGGCAATGCCGCCGAGGAGTCGAAGCTCCGTGCCAAAAGTGAGACGTCCGCCCCGCCGCAGCGGCGCGGACGTCATCGCGACCTTTACTGCGTCGAAACGCCGGTCGGCGGATTGGGCTTTTTGACGCCCGCGGCTCCACCGAATTCGTCCGCGCCGATATCGATGCCGGCATCGCTGCCGCGCGCATCGCCGTCAAAATCGTCGGTCAAACCCGAAACGGCCCGGCCGGCATTCACGACCGAGCTGACTCCGCTTGCCAGGTGCAAATCCCCGCTGGAGAGTCCCTTAAACCAGCTGGACGAGGCGTTCGTGACGTTGGACTGCTGAGTCCCGCTTCCGCCGTCGCGCGCCTGGATCGGTTTGTTCGAGAGGTTGTTCGTGAACACCGCGCCGGTCGTTGCCGCAAAGCGGTACTCCATCGACCACGACATGTTGTTAGCAAAGTAGACCGTATTATTGTAAACCTGCGTGTTCGTACTGTTCTCGAGAGCAATACCGACGTCTGCGAAGGGCGCGCCGTTGTTGGAGTGGTACACCATGTTGTTGCGGATGGTGCCGCCGGCGTTCGTCGCAAAGCCCTGCAACCCGTAGCCGATACCCCGGTCGCAATCGATAATCGTGTTGCGCTCAGTCGTGTTGTTAGCGGAATCGTCCCAGAAGTGCACGGCGAACTCACTGACGGAACCACTGGGGCTCGCGATGCCGCGGAACGTGTTACCGCGGACTACCCAGCCTTTGGCGCCGTGAGCATCGATACCGCCGGTGTAGTAATACGGAGCGCGCCCAGCCGAATACTCGAACAGGCAGTTCTCGACCCGACCGTTGTCGGACACCGTGGAGCCATTCTTCGTGACCTTGATGAGTTGCTCGTACGTGTCGCGCAGTACGCAATTGGTGATGACCGCCCCGTCGGCGTTGCTTTCGCCCGCCACCTGGATTGCGTGCCAGCCGGCCCGCTGCAGGGTGACGCCATCGAGCTTGAAGTTGTTGGCCGCGACGCGAATCACGTTTCCGATCGACGCATTGGCCGACATGGCATCACCCTGGATGATGACGCTGCTACGATTGCCGGACTTTCCTTTGATCGTGATGTTTGGAGCGTTGACGTAGAGGGTGTCGCTCAGTGAGTAGGTGCCGTCGTTGACCGAAATGATGACGTTGCCACCGCCGTTGTTCGCGCTGTTGAGCGCGTTCTGCAACTGCGAGACGTTGCTCACTTCGACCGTCGACTGTGCCAGCACGATCCCGGGCAGCAGCAGCAGCAGAGGAATCAGCCGGAGAGACCATTTGCCGACCAGAGTTCGATTCAGCCCGGAATTTTGCATGTCCATTGATGATCCTGTGTTGCTAGGGATATCCGCGCCGCCGTTTTCGGGAGCGCCTTGCAGGCAAGTGGGCGCGGCATTCTTGTCCCGTAGTATGGCAAGGTCAATCTGCTGCGGCGTCGCACATTTGCGAATACTGCTGGATGTGCACGGCGTCGCAAATTCGCGTCATGGAATTTCCTACAACAATGGCGCTTCCGGACGGCCGCACGGGCTCCGTGGCGCCCATCTCGCAGCGGCCGCGGGCTGACACAGCATGCGAATCGCGGTCGTCTGCGTACAGTTTCCCACTGCGTCCGAAACTTTCATCATCGCCCAGGTCGCGGATCTCATTCGCCGCGGACACGACGTGCAGGTGTTTTCGGATCCGCCTGGCATCGTGCGCGACGTGCAGTCATCGGTAGTCCGCGACGGATTACTCGAGCGTTCCAACTACTTCACGTGGCCGCCCGCTAATCCCCTGAAACGCTTCGTTCGCTTCGCAATCGAAATGGCGCACCTCGGGGCGCGACGCCCGCGCGCCTTGCCGCGAGCACTGCGACACGTCGGACGCATTTTCGACCACGTGGTCGCGCGCACGTATTTTGACGCCGCCGCCTTCTGGCGCCATGAGCCATTCGACCTGATTCTTTGCCACTTCGGTCACGTCGGCGCACGCATGTTGCCGCTGCTCGAAGCTGGCATGGTGACCGGCAGGTTCGCGGTCGTCTTTCACGGTGCCGATCTGAGCACCGTGATCGCCGCGCACGGCCCCGACTACTATCAGCCGCTCTTCAGGCGGTGTGACCTATTTTTGCCGGTCAGCGATCATTGGGCTCGTGCGCTCGTGCAATACGGCTGTCCGGCGCAGAAAATCCGCGTGCATCACATGGGCGCCGACACACGCAAATTCGAATACCGCGAGCGTCAACTTGAAGCCGGGCAGCCGGTGCGCATGATCTCGATCTGTCGCTTCGTCGAGAAGAAAGGCCTTGAATACGCTATTCGCGCGCTCGGTCGCGCACTGCCGCGGTGCCGTTTCGCGGTGGAATATTCATTGGTCGGCGACGGCCCGCTGATGCCGGCCATGCGCGCGCTGATCGACGAGCTCGGCCTCGGGGCCCAGGTGCGTTTGTTAGGATGGCAGGACAACGACCACGTGCGCGACCTGCTTGCGGGAGCTCATATCTTCGTCGCGCCGAGTGTCACGGCGCAGGACGGCGACCAGGAAGGAATCCCGGTGTCGATCATGGAAGCGATGGCGGCCGGGCTCCCCGTGTTGAGCACCCGGCACAGTGGAATTCCCGAGCTCGTTATCGACGGTGTGAGCGGGTGGTTGGCGCCCGAGCGCGACGTGGAATTTCTCGCCGACCGCATGTGTGCCCTGATCAACGCCCCGGACTTATGGGCCACTCTCGGCCAGGCCGGCCGCGCGCATGTTCTCGAGCAGTTCGATCAGCTTTCACTCGATGCGCAACTCGAGCGTACGATCCGTGAGATTGTTGTGCCGCAGGAAGTTAGTGCCAGAGTACCGTCATGACCACACCGCAGATTCCCCTCGTCACCGTCATCATTCCGAACTTCAACGGAAAAGCTTACGTCGCAGGGGCGGTCAATTGCGCCCTGGCGAGCATCGGCGTTCCGGTCGAAGTCATCGTGGTCGACGACGAATCCACGGACGGCTCCTGGGAGCTGTTGCAGGCCTACGGAGACCGCATCACGCTGCTGCGCCAGCATCGGGGTGGGCCGTACCGCGCCCGTAATCTGGCCGCGGCACAGGCGCGCGGGGAATGGCTCGCCTTCCTCGACGCGGACGACGAATGGCTGCCGGAGAAGCTGTCGAAGCAATTGGCGCTGGCGCGCGAACCGGTCGCGATGGTGTACACGGACCGGGACAATTTCGGCGACCTGTCGCGCTCGCGCCAGCGGCAGTCGGACAGCGTCACCCTGTACGACGGCGATGTGTTCGAGCCTCTGCTCAGGGGCAATTTCATCACGCTCTCGAGCGTGCTGATGCGCAAGCGGCAGTTCGAGTCGTTGGGCGGTTTCGCGGTGGAACAACACGGCGTGCAGGACTGGGACATGTGGTTGCGCTATTCCGCCGCCGGTGGCCGCGTTGCGCTGTGCCGTGAACCCCTGACGCGCTATCGCATTCACGAGGCGCAGATGACCAACGATTCGGGCCAACGTGCCCGGGATCGGGAGACGGTGCTGCGCCGCGCGCTCGACTCCCCGCGTGGCCAGAGCGTTCCGAAACCGGTGGTGCGCGATGCGCTGGCGAGCCTGTGGGAACTCGCGGCCTGGCACGCCGCGGACCGGCCCTGGCAGGCGACCAAGGCGTACCTCAAGGCGGCGAGTTATCGCCCGTTCCGCCTCAGTGCCTGGAAGGGCGTCCTGCGCAGCCTGCTGGGCAGGAAGTAGCGCCGATCAGGCCGACGCCTTGGGCTGGCCTAACAACCGGCGCAGCGGCTGCCAGACGTAATCACGGCGTTCCGCCGCGCTGACGCCGATGGCGAGCACCGTGACCGCGACCGCGATTCCGGCGACCGCGCCGTGCAGGAACAACAGGCTCCAGCTCGTGGCGGATCCGGTGAGGCGGATCGCATAGAAGATGGCGGAAAGAACCACCGCCACCGCCGCGGGCCGCGCGGCAGCTGCGAGGAAGACGCGGCGCACGGGGAATTCCACCGTGGTTTGCAGTGCCCGGGGCACGAGCAGGCCGTGGGCCAACGCGGCCGCCGCGACCGAGGCGCATGCGACGCCGAGCAGGCCGATGGGGCGTACCAGCGTCGTCACCAGCACGAGGTTGAGCGCGGACCCAGAAATGAGCGACAGCGCCAGTAGTTTGATCCGGCCGCTCCCGAGAAGGACCTGTCCGGCGATGTTGGCCGTATAACCCAGTAGCAGGCTGAAGCACAGCACGCGCAACAGGGTCGCGACCGATACGAAGGTCTCGCCGGAGACGTACTCCGCGCCGATCCACAGACGGTAGAAGTCCTCTGCCCAGAAGCATGCGATCAGCAACACCGGTATGGCCGCGAGCAGGACGAGCCGCGTGCCGTCGAGGAACAGTCGCTGCAGGTTGTGATGTTCGCCGCGCGCGTGCAACTCCGCGGCCGCCGGGTAGATGACCTGCCCGATCGGGCCGAGGACGGCCCCGATCTGCATGGCGAGCCCGGTGGCGAGCGCGTAGTGTCCGGCCGCCGCGATCGGCATCATCAGGCCGATGATGATGGTCTGAAGATGCATCTCCGCATAACTCGACACGGAGATCTGGAAGTTCCACCCGCCGAACGTGAGGATCTCCTTGAACCCGGCGCGGCTCACCAGCGAGCGCGCGACGCGCAGTTCGGGTGCGATGCGGCGCGCGACGCGCCAGCGGATCAGGTAGTCGATCACCGCCACGCTGCAGGTGGCGGCGCTGACGCCAATCAGTCCGTAACCGTTCTTGAGCGCGGCAACGACCATGATGGCCGTCAATATGCGAGTGCCGATGCCAATGTAGTTGGCGAGATCGAAGCGCTGCTTCGCGGTGAACACCGCGGTGAACGGAAAAAACGCGAACTGCAGTGCGCTCGCACATCCCACGATCAGGATGCACCAGAACGCCGCGGGCTTCACCTCGGCAGGGATCTGGAACAGGTGTGGCGCGAGGTAAGCCATCACGATGCTGAGGAACACCAGCGCGACACCCATGCCCGCGAGCGCAAAGACCGCGCTGCTGATGCAGCGGCTCGCCTTGTCAATGTCGCCGACCGCAAGGTAACGCGTGAGGTATTGCGTCACTCCTCCGCGGAAGCCGAGATCGAGCAGGCCGTAGTAGCCGATCACGCTCGAGGTGAGCACCCAGATGCCGTACTGCGCCGCGCCAAGCTCATGCAGGACGATGGGCGTGAGCAGCAGCGTGACGATGGCGTTGACCGCGAAACCCGCCCAGTTCGTGACGACGTTTCGCAGGATGGTGAACGCGCGGCCGCCACTGGCCGGCGCGCTCATCCGGCAGCCTTTGGAGTGCGCAGCCCGCGGACCGCGTCGCGCAGTGCCCGGCCCGCAGGGCCGAGTCGTGCAAGAAACAGCTTGGCGCGCACCGAATGCTGGCGTGGATCGTCCTTGAGTGCCGCGCGGTAGTAAGACCTCGCGGCTTCGAAATCGCCGCGCCGATACAGCTGGTCGGCGGCCTGGCGCACGACCGAGCCGAGGTAATTCTTGCGCTGCGACCTCGCGAGTTGTCGTTCGGGCAGCGCTTCGATATCGCGCCGCAATTTTTCGGGCGAGGGCGCCGGCACTTGTTCGGCCAGGTCGACCGCGGCGCGGTGGGCAAGCCGCTCGAGACAGGCGTCGGCAACCGTGCTCAAGCCGGTGCGCTCGGCCATCTCCTTGAGGCGCCAGCGAACGCCATTCTGGTCGGCGCGCACCAGCGCCATCTTCTTGTCGAGCAGGTTGAGCGACATGTTCGCGCCGTGCACGCGATAGCAAACGAGCGGCTCGGCCACGAAGGCGACGTCTCCGATGGCGGCGAACGCGCACCACAGGTACCAGTCGCCGGCGTGCGGCAGGTCGAGCGGAAACGGGCCGGACGTTTCGTAACAGCTGCGGCGGACCATGACCGACGGAGCGCAAACGCAATTTCCTTCCGCGAGCAGCCGCATGAACTGCGGCCCCGGGATCGTGGCGTCCGCGGCGAACGGGCGCGCCCATTGCACGATGCCGACCTCCCGGTTATCCGCGGAGAGCTCCATGGCCGGGCAGAACGCGTAGGAAATCTTCGGATTCGCTTCCATCAGTCCGACGAAGCGCTCGACAGCGTCTTTCGCGCGCAGGCAATCGTCGGCGGAGATGAGCCAGACGTATTTTCCCGTGGCGAGGCCGATGCCCTTGTTGTAGTTGCGCAGGTGACCGAGGTTCGGATCGTTGCGAACGTACTTGACGCGCGGATCGGACGCGTAGCGTGCGGCAACCGCCTGGGTGTCGTCGGGCGAATTGTCGTCCATCACGATCAATTCGACGTTCGCATTCGCCTGGCCGAGAATCGAGTCGATGCAATTCGGTAGATAGTGCGCGAGCTTGTAGCAGGGCACGACGAAACTGACGAGCGGCGTGGTCACGACAGGCCGCTCGTTCGTCACGAGACGGACATGGCGCTGCGCATCGTCGCGGCGACCTTTTGCACGTCGTCTTGCGTCATCTGGCCGTAGAGCGGCAACACGATGCAATGATCCTGCGCGGCTTCGGAATGATCCAGGTCGCCGAACCGGCGCGCATCACGATACGGCTCTTCGCGATGGCTGCACATGATGCCGCGGCGCGTCGACACGCCGGCGTCGAGCATGCGCTGCATGACCCCGCGCTGATCGAGATGCTGCGGCAGTCGCACGCAGAAACTCTGCCAGTTGCTGTGCGCCCAGGCGGGCTCTTGCGGCAGCATGATTCCCGGAATGTCGCGCATCAGTTGACGGTACTGGTCCGCGATCTCCCGCCGCCGGGCCACTATTGCGGGCAATCGCTTGAGCTGTTCGCGGCCGACGGCCGCCTGGATGTCCGTCATGCGGAAGTTGAAGCCGACGACCGGATATGACTCGAAAATGACCTTGGCCGAACCGTGACGCACCGTATCCGGCACGCTCATGCCGTGCTGGCGCAGCAGGCGACACCTGGCGTCCCACTCTTTATTAGAGGTGGTGATCATGCCGCCGTCGCCGGTGCTCATGACCTTGCGCGGATGAAACGAGAAGCAGGCGATGTCGCCGTGCGGCTTGCCGATCTTTTCCCAGTGGCCGTTCCACTGAATCTCGCTGCCGATGGCGCAGGCCGCGTCCTCGATGACGAGCAGGCCGCGCGCGCGCGCGAGTTTGACGATGGCCGCGAGGTCGCAGGGCATGCCCATCTGGTGCACGCACAGGATGGCCTTCGTCTTCGGCGTGATGGCGGCTTCGATCAATGCCGGATCGATGTTGAAAGTGACCGGATCGACGTCGACGAATACGGGCGTCGCGCCGCAATAGCGAATGACGTTGGCCGTGGCGATGAAGGAGTGGCTGACCGTGATGACTTCATCGCCCGGGGCGATGCCGACGGCGAGCAGCGCCAGGTGCAGCGCGGTGGTGCAGTTTGAGACCGCCACCGCGTGTTCGGCGCCCGTGAGCGCCGCGAATTCCTTCTCGAATGCCGCGACCTCGGGGCCCTGCGTGATCCAGCCCGAGAGGATGACGCGGCGCGCGGCTTCCGCCTCGCGCTCGTCCATCAACGGTTTGATGATCGGGATCATCAGGCCGCCATCCGGTCTTTGTTCGCGCGCCACCACTCGACCAGGCGCGACAGGCCTTCATCGAGATCGATCGTCGAGCGGAAGCCTAACTTCTCTTCAGCCTTCTTCGTGCACGCCAGCCGGCGCGAAACCGGGTTGACACTGCGCTCTGGGCCGTACTCGGGCTTGAGCTTGCTGCCCATCACGCGCAGCAGCGCGTCGGCCAAATCGTTGAGGCTGGTCTCGACGCCGCTCGCGACGTTGAACACGTCGTCCGCCAGGTCTGATTCCAGCGCGAGAATGTTCGAACGCGCCACGTCTTCGATGTAGACGAAGTCCATCGTGGTCTTGCCGTCACCGAGGATGAGCGGCGCCTGTCCGGCGGCGATCCGATCCATCCAGCGAATCAACACTTCGGTGTAGCGGCCGTGGAGATCCATGCGCGGACCGTAGACGTTGAAGTAGCGCAGCGCGACGTACGGGAGTTTGTACATGTCGTTGAACGAGCGCAGCAGGCCTTCGAGCATGATCTTGCTCGCGCCGTACCAGGTGCGGTTCGCGTACGGGTGATGATCCTCGCGCGTCGGGAATTGTTCGGCCAGGCCGTAGATGGACGCGGACGAGGCCGCGACCACTTTTTTCACGCCGGCGGCCTGCGCGGCCTCGAGCACGTTGAAGCTGCCGTCGCACATGACGCCGAGCGCCTCGCGCGGTTCGGCCGCGCACGCGGTAATGCGCAGCGTCGCCATGTGGATCACGGCGTCCATTCCCTGCGTGACCTTGTGCATGGTCTCGACATCGCGGATGTCACCGCGCACCAGCGACACGCGCGGATCCCTCAGCGCTTCATCGACGTTGTGCAGCGTGCCGCGATTGAGGTTGTCGATGATTACGATCTGCGCCGGCGAGTAGTCGCGCAGCAGCAGGTCGATGGTGGTGGAGCCGACGAGACCGCAGCCGCCGGTCACCAGGATTTTCGAGCCGTTGATTTTCATTCCATGTCCTTCAATCGATTTTCTTTCAGGTTCTTGTCGCAAGCGGCCGCGCAGGGTTGCCCGCGACCGTGGCCCCTTCGGGCACGTCGCGGATCACGTTGCTGCCGAGACCGATCAGGGCGCGCGCACCGATCTGCACGCCGTTCATGATGTTGGTGCCGCTGCCGATGTAGCAATTCTCGCCAATCCGCACGCTGCCCGCGATGGCCACATTGGCGCCAATCAGCGAAAAGCTGCCGACCGTCACATCGTGGTGAATCACCGTGTTCGGCAGCACACATACGTGATCGCCGAGCAACGCGTTGCTGGTGATCACCGCGCCCGCCATGACAAGCACGTTGCGACCGAGCTGCGCTAGTTTCGCGACGTGTGCGCCGGGATGAATCACGTTTGCGAAGCGTTCAGGCGCCAACCGCAGTCCCTCGATGACCGACCGCCGTGCCTGGTAGGAGGCCGGACCGCCCGGCACCGCGAGCACTGCCGTCTCGCGCATCTCGTTCAGCGCGGAGCGCGGCAGTACGCGCAGCCCGTAGGCGCCGGCGCGTTGCTTCTCGGGTGTGTCATCGACGAATCCGACGCACTCGTACTCGTTGCCCAGGCAATCGAGCGCTTCGAGCCCGTTGCCGTTGCACGGAAAAATCAGCAACGGCCTGCGGGCACTCACGCGTGGCGTCCTGCCGGTGTCAGTTTCAGGCAGCGGCGGCGTTGGCTTCGGCCAGCGCCTTCACCGCAGTGGCCACGGTCTGGCACTGCTGGGCGGTGAGCTCCGGGAACATCGGCAGCGACAGGGTTTCCGCGGCCGCGCGTTCCGAATGCGGGAACTGGCCGGCCTTGTAGCCGAGATCGGAGTAGGCGGGCAGCAGGTGCACCGGGATCGGGTAATGGATGCCGGTGGAAATTCCCTGCGCCTGCAGCTGCTCCTGCCACTTGGCGCGCTCCGTCGTGCGCACCGCGTAGATGTGATAAACGTGCCGGTTGTGCGCCAAGGCCTCCGGCGTGCGCACGGCACTGCCCGAGAAGCACTGCGCGTAGTTAGCCGCCGCGGCGCGGCGCGCCTCGGTCCAGCCTTCGAGATACTTGAGCTTGACCTTCAACACCGCGCCCTGGATGCCTTCCATGCGGTAGTTGTAGCCCTTGAGCACGTGCTGATACTTCTTCTCCGCGCCCCAGTCACGCAGCATGCGGATGGTGCGGTTGTATTCGTCGTTGCTGGTCGAGACCAGGCCGCCTTCGCCGTACGCGCCGAGGTTCTTGCCGGGGTAGAAACTGAACGCGCCCAGGTCGCCCATGCTGCCCGCGCGCCGGCCTTTGTATTCGGCGCCGTGCGCCTGGCAGGCGTCTTCGATGACCACCAGCTTGTGCTTTTTGGCGATCGCGTTGATCGCGTCCATGTCGGCACACTGGCCATACAGGTGGACGGGGAGGATCGCCTTGGTCTTCGGCGTGATGGCCGCTTCGATCTTGGCCGGGTCCATCGTGAAGGTGCGCGGATCGATGTCGACGAACACCGGCGTGGCGCGCGAATAGTAGATGGCCGCGACGGACGCCACGAAGGTGAACGGTACGGTGATGACTTCGTCGCCTTCGCCGATGTTGGCAGCGAGCAGCGCCAGATGCAGCGCGCTCGTGCCATTGTTCACGGCGATGCCGTGCTTGACCTGCGAATAGGTTGCGAAATCCTTCTCGAATGCAGCGACTTCGCTGCCCAGCGTGAACTGGCAGGTGTCGAGGACGTTCAGGATCGCCGCATCGACTTCTTTCTTGATGGAAAGGTATTGAGCTTTCAGGTCGACGAACGGAATCACGCGATTTTCTCCTGCGGTGCTTGGACTTTCTGGATGTAGACGGTTTCGCCGCGACCGCGCATGGAGCTGGTGGCGGCTTCGATGAGTTCGACCACGCGCAGGCCCAACGCTCCGTCGGTCT